>CAMWQF010000323.1 GCA_947176285.1 uncultured Porphyromonadaceae bacterium | reverse complement strand
CGTAATTTCCTATGCGGATTCAAAGTGCGTCAATCCATAGAGAAAGTAATGGAGACCGTTGTCTTGAATCATCTTCGCATGCAAGGTTTTGAGGTGACTGTCGGTGCTCTCCGCAACGGAGAAGTCGACTTTGTGGCAGAACGCGATGAGAAACGAATATATTTTCAAGTCACTTATCTGTTGGCTTCTCAGGAGACTATTGACAGAGAATTCGGAAATCTCAATGCCATTCAGGATCAATATCCGAAATATGTAGTGTCAATGGATCCAATAGGCGGAGAAGTAGATGGATATCCGGGTATAATTCATATTCGGCTACGCGATTTCCTAAAAATGAGTTTCTTATGATAGTAAGAATTTAAGTTAAGCAGGTGAATCCTTTTAAGCAAAATCAGGTCGGAGACCTGATGATTATGTATGAACCCCCAGACTTCAGTCTGGGGCGAATTGTACCATAGTCCAGTAGCCTCGGAGAGGCGCTTTATGGTATAGTCTTTTGTACAAACCTCAATGCATGAAATTAAATTCCCTCAATAATGGTCTTTTGAAATTTTTTTCTGAAAAATATCAACCTTTATGCAAAAATAGTATTGACGCGTAAAGAATAATTTTATAACTTTGCATCCGCAGACCGAAACGCAGGGGCCCGGTCAAGGGCAATGCGGGAGGGACTGTGAGACATAATGGGAAGCGTTTACTTGACGCTCTTTCTTGACAGTTAGAAACTTCGCAACTTTCAATGATTCGTCAGGAATGTAGCAAACGGTAGATGCTTTACGTGGATATGTATTATCCATCCGACTTGGCACGTGAGTGTCAAGAACGGGTGTATAGCATATTCTTCGTGAGGCCTCTGCAAGTTTGCTCGTTCGACTCATTCGGGCAATGCGAAGGCCTCTGACTGTGGAACGAGCATCAGTACAGACCTCACGTTTTCTGTATATACTAACCAAAAGCCAATGAGAGGGTCCGGCGGCAATTGTTCTGCTCATGAATGAGGACTTAGACAAATTCGCTCAACAGGTCGTCGTTGATTTAAAGACGATGATGTACAAAAACCACATCAATCCAAGAGTTTATGTCGGAAAGACCAATGATTTTGTAGAATCCTTGGAACGACACAAAAAAGAAGGTTTCCCAATTCTTCTTCAAATTACGACAGGTACTCCCGGGCAAATAGCAAAACTCGAATCTTTACTTAGCGATCTTCTAAGAAAAGATCCGTCAATTCGGTGTGATAATAAGAATGGCGGTAGTGCAGGAAGTGTCAATGCAGATAAACTGTACATCTGCATTGATGAAAGTTATGATGGAGATTTACTCTATGATGCAGATCAAGATATTTTACTTGACAAAAAGTATCCAATGGAAATAGATGACTAAAATGAAGTATAATCGACTTCCACGCCCTTTAGAGCGTGATTTAGGTCATGCATTTAAGACACTTCATGATGTCTTGCTTATGATGGAGAATGATGATGTGGATTATTACAAAGGCTGCCATTGGGGTTACGTAAAGAGTAAAACAACCTTATCCAAAATAATAGATGTTCCTGCGGATCATACCTTAAGGATTGAGTCTTCTGACGACTGCATATTGATTATGAAAAAGACTGGAAGACTTGCTTCTCGTTTTCTAACATGTATCCGACATGGATTTGCTCATAATTGCATAACATACGATTCACAATCAGATTTTCTATCTTTTGATGTAAACGATTCACACGGCAATCTCGCATTGCAAGGAAAAATATCCCATAGTGCATTAATCGAAATCATCAATCTTATAAAGGAATCTAAAAACCAAACAGAAACAAAATGAAACAAACCATTAAAAAACTTTGGATACTCATAGCGATGCTGTGGTTATCCATCTCGGCCTCAGCATACGATTTTGAGGTAGACGGAATTGCATATAACATAACATCTTTCTCTGATCTAAAATGTTCGGTAACATCAAAAGAGACTGGCTATATGGGGAATATTACCATACCTGACATTGTTAGCTTTAATGGGAAAGAGCTATCAGTAACTGAAATTGAAGATAATGCTTTCCAAAATAACATCGATCTTATTGCAGTGTGTATTCCATCATCTGTAAAAGTAATTGGCATGGGTGCCTTTAAAAATTGTGTAAATCTTGAACAGCTGACAATTCAAGATGGACTGTGTTATATTCACTCGTATTCTTTTGGACAATGTTCAAAGCTAAAAAATGTGATATTACCTAATACCGTCAAAGAAATAGGTAATAATTGCTTTGAGGACTGCAATGCTTTGTCAGAAATAAAGTTTTCTGATAAGCTTTCAGAATTAGGAGCTTATGCTTTTACAAATTGTTCAAGTTTAAATACAATTAGTTTACCCAATAGCCTTGCTGTTGTCAAAGAGCATACTTTTGATGGATGTACAAATTTATCTGAAATACAATTGGGAGATGAGTTGAAGGAAATATCTGATTATGCCTTTTCTGAATGTGATTTTATGAGTTTTACCGTTCCTAATTCGGTTACGGACATAGGAAAATGCATTCTTGATAATTGCAAAAATCTTGAAACCTTCTCTATAGGCACAGGACTCTCAGTAATTTATTCTAATCCAATCAGTAATTGTCCGAATGTTAAAAATTTTATAATATTAGATGGTTTCTCTTCTTTGAAGTTTGATTTTTCTAATGAGAATTATAAGGAAATCCGTAGTTTTTCATATGGTGGTAAATATTATTACTATAATACCCGAGCTGGGGCTTTTAAAGATGCAGATTTTGAATATGTATATATTGGGCGTCCAATATACAACCCATCTGAAATATTCAAGTGGGAACAAGATTATTCTGGGAGAGACTTTAAAAATTGGTCATATAGTTATACGCTGCCTCCTTTTTATGGTAACAAAAATATCAAGGCAATCGAATTTGGTAAAAATGCTAAAGCCTATTCCACTGAAATCTTATGTGAAGGAGGGGAGTCTTATGTATATGGATGGCTTGAAGAGTGTGAGTCGTTGGAAACAATTGAAGGGTTAGACTTAAAAGAAATCGGCATTAACTTTGCTAAGAATGCAACTTCTCTCAAAAATCTTGAAATTCTTTCAGCTACTTCAAATATTGGTGATTACGCTTTTTGGGGATGTTCTTCATTAGACTCAATCATCATTGGACCTTCAGTAATTAATATAGGTAAAAATGCTTTTACTGATTGCAATGCTTTGAAATCTATTTTCTGTAAATCTGCAGTTCCTCCTACATATAGTTCAGAATTTAGCAAAGAAATTTATTTGAATTGTGACTTATACATACCATTAGGAACTGAGACTGAATATAGAAATACGTCTCCATGGAATAACTTTTGGAATATGGAAGAAAGTATTGATTGTGTAAATGATTTTTCTGTAGATGGTATAATTTATACGGTAGCTTCTGAAAATTCAGTATATGTTTCAGGATATAATTCTAATATTGATAAAAAAGTTGAAATTCCAGAGACAGTGGACTACTATACACATGTGTTTACAGTTAATGTAATTGGAGATGGCGCATTTGAAAAATGTTCTAGTCTAGAGGCAATTGTGCTTCCT
>CAMWQF010000322.1 GCA_947176285.1 uncultured Porphyromonadaceae bacterium | reverse complement strand
AGGGGGAGTTTAAGTATTGGAGCCGGAGGCTCAGTATTGGCGCTTCGCGCAGTATCGGCATCGGAGATGCAGTATTAGCGAGCGATGCTCGCAGTATTGGTGCTTCGCGCAGTATTGGCGACAGGGTCGCAGTATTTTGACTTTGAGGGACGCATGCGGAGCATGCTTGCTACGTTGTTTGGATCGGGGATAAGGGGGATTAGCGGATTATTTTTTTGCCGTTTTGGATGTAGATGCCGGTTTGGGGGGCGACTTTGAGTTTGCTGCCGTCGATGGTATAGATTTGATTGGAGGTTGGACGTGGATTAGAAGATTCCTGGAATTTCACTTCGGCATAATCATCGACGGATATGGCTACGCTGTTTACAATTTCTTGAGTTGCGGCATCAAGGACGTATGCTACCACACGCATGCCGGAGAAGTTCGTATATCCAGTTGGCATTGGGATATCCCAAGTGCATTCATAACTGCTTCCGGCTTCAAGCGTAGCGGGAAGGCTATACTTTATGCCGGTAAATGCAATGTTTTCTGTATCATTGGCAAGTGGGGATGGAAGCGATACATTTGGGAAGTAGCATAAATTATAGAGCATGCGCGAGGGCAAATAATAATATTGCTTAAAGGACGCTATGTTACAGATGTTTTTCTGATAAAACATATTGCTTTCATTGCCACTGAAACTTTTGGTGACTTCATAGCCTATACGGAAAGTGCGATCTGAATCCGTAAAGTCTTCAGAGGTATTCACAGTAGCATGAACTGTCAGCGTACCATCCTCATTCTCAACAAGAGTATTTATGACAATCTCCATTTCGGTTGGCCGGCAGATATAATCCACAAATTTATCGCTACCCTCGCCAGCTGACGTTCTGACACGATTGAGCATCATGTATGGAATTGCATAGAAATTCAACCACTTAAAATTGACTTCGTCTGCCAAAAGGTCATCATAGTGCGTTTCAATTCCAATCAGTGCATCGCCATATTCTTTTTCGAGTTCATCTATTGCCAGCGTTCCTGTTGGGCAATTGTTACACCACATGCCGGTGCCCTTATCAACAAGGAGATGACGCTTAAACGAAGTGCAGTATGCGAAAGATTGCCCTAAGGTGAGATTTGTGGCATCATCAGACATCAAAATTATCTTATAATCGCTACGCTGATTGAGTTTCAATGGCAGAGGAAGATCAAAAATGCGACTTTCACCAGGCTTCCATTCTTCGTTTTCTTCAACTTGCGATATCACTTCATCATCAATACTCAATCCCACAACTATCCCGGAAACCGAAGAACCAAGATTGGTCAAAGAAAAATGGGCAATTGCCTCTCCTTCTTCCAATTCAGAGAGGGCGAAAAATTTTGGAGTCAGATTAGAGCATTCAAATGTCAGTGGCTGCAGAGGCTTTATAGCCACCTTACTCAAAGCCAACATATAACCCTTCGGGCTTCGGCATACGAAACGGATTTCCACTTCCTTGCCATAGCATGGAGAAAGATCAAGCAATCTGCCCTTCCAGTCATTGCCTGACTCTTTGAATTCTCCGACAGTGACCCAGACATCAGATTCGGACTCACGATATTCCACTGTATAAGTTTCTTTGAATATGGGATATACGGCACATGCTTCCCAACTCAACCACTCCCCTTCTTCAATCTTAAGCATAGGAAGAGTGAGGGCATTTTCACATGTTTCCCCAGTCTTCATGAAAGAAGGGGAAAGAGCCACATTTAAGCGTTTACCATAATCACCACCAGCCCACCCCTGACCAAGTGCTACTTTCTTATAGGCTAAAGAATCAGGTTTAAAGCCATTGAGGCTTTGAGTAGATACTCCTTCCGGGAATTTTCCACGGCTAATCTTTAGGGAATACTCGGCATTGGCTGATAAAGCGACCAATGAAACAAGTGCCTGTATAATTATTTTTTTCATAACATTTAATTCAAATTTCACGAGATCTACTAGAATATTATGTATTGAGGAGTTAATTATTCTTTTTAAGTTTTCGATAGAATGGCATGCCGACGAGATAGAAGGCGAAGGCTTGCAAGAGAAGTCCGATTCCTGCGGCATAAATCATCCATATGCAGAAAACCGTGCATCCGACGCCTATGCAAATAGCGTATGCGAGGTCTCTTTTAGCATTCTCGGGCAATAGATTATTCTTATAATCATCTCTTGCTATCTTCAGGAGGAAAAGTCCACTAAAAAGATATGCAGGAAGCACCATCAGACTTGTGATATTAAGAGCATACAAATAAACGTCTTCAGCCATAATTACAAGGAACAGAAACAACTGCATGATTATACTCGAAGCCAGGAGCGCACGCCGGAGTGAATCTTTATCTTTCTTATCGACCAACCATTTGGGGAAAATACCATGCCTGGAGGCAGAATATGGTTGCTCTGCAGTGACTAAAGTCCAAGCAAACCATCCTCCGGATATGGAGATGATGACAGACGCAATAACGAGCCAATAAGCCCAATCTCCACAAATTGACCTCAGAGCATAAGCCACCGACGGGTCTTCAAGTTCAGCCAACTCCGGACGCGACATAATGCCGAAGCAAAACACTGAAACAAGCACATATAAAATCCACGCAGCAAGGAAGCCAAAAATTCCAGCCTTTCCTACATCACTTTGCCTACGGGCACGCCCGGACATTACCACCGCTCCCTCAATACCAATGAAACACCAAAGTGTGACGAGCATAGTGCTCTTGACTTGCGATGTCATTCCACCAATCCCCTCTCCAAGACTCCAGACATCGGAAGAGAGAGTCTTATATTTTATATTGAGCGCGAGCAAAATAATAATCAACACAATGACAGAAATCTTAAGGATTGCCGCCCCTGTGGCTATGATGGATGAAGTGCGTATACCCGAACTGATAAGGAAATACATGATCCATATCAGTGCCGAACAGAAGAGAATAGTGTGCCATTGATGCTGAAGGAGAACAGGGAAAAATGCACCGAAAGTGTCATTGAGCATCACAGCATATGCAATATTTGCGAAGCAAGCGCATAACCAATAGCCCCATGCAATGTTGAACCCAAAGAAACGGCCAAAACCCTTCTCTGCGTATAGGAAAATGCCTTCGTTAAGTTCGGGATGACGGTCGGAAAGGATTTTGAAGGTATTGACGAGCATCATCATTCCGGTAGCCGTAATTGCCCAACCGACAAGTACCGCCCCAAGTCCGGCACCTGCCGCCATGTTCTGAGGTATGTTGAAGATGCCGCTCCCCACCATCATACCGAAGACGAGAGCCACGAGCCCGGTGAGACCCAATTTATCTTTGTCAACAATTGATTCCTGACGTTTCATTATGCAAATTTACAAAAAATTCCTCATATTGAAAAAATATATTAATTTTGCAGTATGAAGGAGGGAAGCGAGGGAGCCGGGGGCTCAGTATTAGCGACTGGGGTCGCAGTATTAGCGCTTCGCGCAGTATTAGCGGCTTCGCCTCAGTATTGGGATTGGGAGCGAAGGGGTCGAGGTTTCGGGGGGAGGTGAGGGATTGGGGAGTAATGTGGAAGAACTAAGTAAATGTGAATTATGAATGATGCTTTG
>CAMWQF010000321.1 GCA_947176285.1 uncultured Porphyromonadaceae bacterium | reverse complement strand
CGTGGATATGTATCAGTAGTATCCACCAACGACAACAACTACTTCCTTTCTCTCTCAGTAGAGCAGAAAGCACCAAAGGGACCTGCTACTCTTGACAAAGAACCTGTAAAAGCAAGTTTCACATTAGATCTTGGCACTGAAGGACAGAAAGCCGACATCAATTGCGCCGACTACTTCATGGCTTCAAAGGTGACCTATGGAAGCGATATTACTCTCGACGGCAAAGACAACAAAAAACTCGACATGACATGGTTTGGTATTGTGGCAGGTACTTCTGCAGCTGACGAGTCAAACGCTATCCGCTTTGTGATCCAGCCTAATTTCGGTCTCGAGTTCACTCCTACAAAGGTGTCATTTGAAATGACCCGATTCGGTACTGATGGCGGTTATGTTGATGTTGCTTGGGAAAATCCTGACAAGACTGTCGTTGAACTTGCCAAAGAAGTGAAGCCTCAGCGCGATAACGCCACTCCTAATGTGAGCGAATGCAGCTATGAGGTGACCGGAGCTACTCCGGGAGAGGGTGCTTGCGCTCTGCTTGTTAACCTCTATAGCCTCAACCCGGGCAAGCGTGTAGGTTTCCGCAATGTCGTGATCGAAGGCACACTCTCCGGCACTGAAAAAGAACTTCCTATGCTTGGATCATTTAAGGCTAACGGAGTCGAATACAGTGTTCAGGATATCTTCGAGGCTGATGGCGATAACTATAAGGCAACAATCGAATTGCCCTGGGCTGATGAAATGATTTCTGAATTTAATCCCCTTGCGGATGTCACTCCAATCAAAGGTGAAGTTGGTGAAATAGATTACAAATTTTTGCAGAAAGATTGTGAGAATCCTTGGGAATGGGATGAGTGTTTCGTCACAATCCCTGTTTCTTTGGGTGAAATCAACATTGATTACATCGCTCATTTCATTCACCGTCCCGGCTTCACTGTGACTTATTATGATACTGATGCCAAGACAGTGATGGGTAGCCAGGTTGTAGAGAAAGATACCCCGATCAAAGAATTTGGTGTTGACTTTACTACTGCAGTTGCAGAAGATGGCTACAAAGTGCGCGGATGGTATCTTGCCCCTGCTAATGCCCGCAAGGCTACTGTCGAAGACATAGTGTCAGATCATATGTCACTCTATGCGCGTGCTTCTGAAATCGAGACAGCATCTACTCATAAGAAATATGAGTTCTTACTCAACGACGCTTCATTTGATCCCGCTGATCATGAGGCATTTAATACCGAAAACGGCTATTTCCATGATACCACTCACGGTTGGGCATTTAAGAATGGTGATGTTATCACATTGCTTACCGGTCCTAAAGCTGCTGTTTCTATTGCTCTTTGTCGCTACGGTTACGGAACAAACATCAAGGTGACTGATGCCAAGGGCAATGAAGTTGCCACTGTTCCTGCCAAGTCAACTACAGAGACTGACGGTGAGGTTGTGGCATTCCAATATGAGGGTGATCCGGGTCTGCTGACACTTACATTCGAGTCTGACGGAGAACTCTACATTCACTCCGTTAAGATTATGAATAATGCCGAAGTAAACTATGAGTCAGAGGGCAACTGGTATTTCGTGAAGCCCGGTGATGCTCAGTCACTTCTTGACGTGATTGAGGCTGTGTGTGCAGTTAATGCTGACCGTGATGCCGATCGATCGTTTATCTTCGTTCCTGATGGTGTATATGATCTTCGCGAAAAAGTTCTCACCAACATTTCTGGCCACAATATCTCTCTCATCGGCCAAAGCATGGAGAAAACTATAATTCGCAATGCTCCGCATTACACCGTAGAGGGAATCGCACAGACTGCAACTCTCATGAATACCGGCACAAACCTCTATATGCAGGATCTTACCATTCAGAACGCTCTTGACTATTATGCCGCTCAGGATGCCGGGCTTCAAGGCGGACGTGCAGTGGCTTTCTGGGACAAGGGTATAAACACCGCCGCTAAGAATGTGACACTCCTTTCATATCAAGACACATACTACACCAATAACGTCAATGGTACTTACTATTGGGAGACTTCTGATATTCATGGCACTGTCGACTTCTTCTGTGGTGAGGGTACAATGTTCATGACCAACTCTATAATTACTGTAGAGAAGCGTAAGCAAGACGGTTCCGGCGAATGCACCATCACCGCTCCTTCCACTAAGGCTGGTGATAAGTATGGCTATGTGTTCGAAAATTGTACAGTGGTCAACCATGCTGCAAAATATAACTTCGGACGTGCATGGAGCAACGAACCGCGTTGTGCTTACATCAACACTACTCTCAACGATGACAAACTGAACTCTAACCGTTGGACAGCAGGCGGAATGAATGTGGCAGCAAAGGCATTTGTTGAGTTCAATACTAAAGACGCAGAAGGGAATGTGGTTTCTCCTGAATCTCATGTGATGACTTTCACAAAAGGTGACAATGTAAATAAAATGGAGACTATCCTCACTGCTGAACAGGCTGCTGAGTACACTGTTGATAAGGTATTCCCCGAATGGAATCCTGCTGCACTCTGCGTTCAGATTGCTGCTCCAAATGCGTCTTTGACCGACGGTGTAATCTCTTGGCCTTCAGTTGAGGGTGCTTCTGCATATGCTATCTTCAAGAATGGAGAACTTGCTGCAGTCGTGACTGACGGTGATTCATATGTGGTTGATGATCCAAAGGCTGATTGGAGCATACGCTCAGCCAACGCTCAGGGTGGTCTCGGTGAAGCCGCTCAAGTTAAGGGCTCTTCATCAGTAAATGCTATCAATGTAGACACAGAAGGAGTATACTTCAATCTCCAGGGTATCCGTGTAGATAATCCACTCAAGGGTCAGGTATATATCCTCAACGGCAAGAAGATTGTAAAATAATCACTTGATCTGATATTAGTCACCCTTCAGGGAAAAGAAGTTATAGACGCTTCCTCCCTGAAGGGTATTTTTTATATTACATGTTATTTTTGTATGTCAGATTCTTTTATTATCTTTGCAGAAAGATAACTAACCACCTGACATGAAACCTACTTATACATTATTTATCATCATCTTCGCTATGATGGCGGCAAGTGTTTCTGCTTTTGCTGCCGAAAGATGCGTTTCAGGACTCAATGCCAAAGACTTTAAGAAGTATTGGGTTGTGGAATCAGAAGGTCCTTGCAAAGTGACATTTCAAGGAGATACTGCTGAATTTGTAGCACCAAAGGGACTGAGCGTATGGCGTAAAGATAAGATGAGCGGACGCACTGTCATCGAATATGATGCACAGGTCGTCACCGAAGGACCCGACGATCGTCTTAGCGATCTCAACTGCTTCTGGATGGCCTCAGACCCGAATGCTCCTGACCCGTTTAAGAATCTCAATAAAAGAGGCGGTAAGTTTGTCAATTCATATGCCCTGCAACTCTATTATCTTGGATATGGAGGTAATCATAACTCGACCACTCGTTTCCGTCGCTATAACGGAGATGTGAGGGGGATAGATGATGCTGCCTTTCGTCCGGCTATCATAAAAGAATACACTGATGCCGACCATCTCTTGAAACCCGGTAAATGGTACCACATCAAAATTACTCACGATGGATTACGCACGC
>CAMWQF010000320.1 GCA_947176285.1 uncultured Porphyromonadaceae bacterium | reverse complement strand
TTTCCGGTTCGTCGGGGGGGCGGGGAGTTGTTTTTAAGTGACCGTTGTTGTTTGGGTTGGAGGTTTATAGGTTTCTCGGGTTCACGGGTTCGCGGTTTCTGGGTTTCGAGGGATCGAGGGGAAATGAGGATGGGGGATGTCAATATAAATATTTGTATTTTGATGAATCTACTTTTTTTTGTAATTTTGCAGAAAACATAAATAAGAAGGAAAAATGTTGATAAGCATAGACAATTTTAAGTCGATTGAGCATGTAGTGAGATTAGATATATCTGACTTGACAGTGCTTGCCGGCACAAACAGCAGTGGTAAGAGTTCCATTATCCAAGCACTGCTACTACTAAAACAGACTTTAAATTCATCATCGAGCGAGATGTTGAATCTAAATGGTCCTTTTGTCTATGCCAATTCTCTTATCGATTTGATTCATAATCAAAAAGGAGGATCGATGAGTTTTTCATTCGAACTTACTAAAAATGAATTAATTGACACAGCCATCCAAAATTATGGGAATGAGTCTGATGAGGATGTGGATAAATTATTGCTTTCAGTATCCTTCAAGGTTAAGACCGATGGGTCGTATATTGTCTCAGAATTTTTCCTATTGCTAATTCTCTCAAATGGTAGGAATATTGAAAGACAATTAATTTGGCGACCAGTTAAGAAAGTCTATGATTTAATTGAAGATGGTAAGACATTGAAGAATATTACCATCGACAGCTATTCTTTCGTCAATTTCTTCCCCGTCTTTGTGAAATATGACGACAACTCGCTTGACCTTTCCATAATGAAAGCCGCCAGAGAAACATTTATAAGTATACTGGAAAAAATTGCGTATATTGCCCCACATAGGGTGGCTCCCGTATTGTCAAGGTCATATCAAACTGATGTAGAAAGTAGATTTGTAATGCCTGACGGAGAAAACACACGATTTATTCTCGATCGTATTAGTAAAGAAGATAAGGAAGCATTTTCAATTGTAAAAGAATGGATTTGCGATAAATTCCATTTGGCACACCAAATAAACGTCATCAAAGACTCCGGTAAATTGTATCGTATTGTTGTGACTACGGATGAAGGTGTAAAAGTCGACTTAATGCATATGGGATTTGGTCTCAGCCAAATTCTTCCAATCATCACGCAAGGGAGTATATCTAAGCCGGGAGCATTAATGATCGTAGAAGATCCAGAAGTGCATATGCACCCTTCTATACAAGCATCAATGGCAGATTTCTTTATCTTTTTGTGCAATGAGAGAAATATTAATATATTAATCGAAACTCACAGCGACCATTTTATCACACGTCTCAGACGAAGAGTGGCAGAAAAGGTGCTCCCATCCTCAAAAGTTCATTTAATTTTTGTAGAAAATTATGATGGAGCGAGTGAATATCAGACAATACCTATGTCCGATTCAGGCAGACTTGAAGGAGTGATGCCTAAAGGGTTTATGGATTCTCTAGACAATGATTTCCGTGCAATCTTATTGGCAAATAGAAAATGAGAATATCAGTTGCACCTTATATGCCTATCTTATTGCATCATAATGCAGAAAACGTAGCATTTGATAATCTTAGCCTACTTGATTTGCCTCCCTACGTTACGATATATGTAGAAGGAAAGTGGGATGAAATACTTTTAGAAAGTGATTTGATTGAAGATTCATATGAGACATTTAGATTATTGCTCGAATTGCCGGTAGTAGAAGTTCAGAGAGAAAAGAAAGCATCGTATATCAAGGTTGAGCCTAATTTTATTGTTCATTTGCCTGAAGAGAACAAGGATTCTGTCAGACAGCAACTTTATGCTCTCTTTTCTATAGAAATTTCAAAACAGATATTTGCCGGAGCAAAGGATAATACAGAGACCTTGACAGTGTCATCTGATCGAGAATCTGTTTCAATATTAAATTTCAATCCCTATAATAATGGGAGTTCGTTGCTTGATCTAATTCTTGAATTTGTGCCAAAACTTCAACAATTGAAGCATTATAATAAGGATAGAAAAGAAGGGGCGAAGAATATTTCGGCATTTTCAGCATATGATAAAAATGATGAAGATTATGCTAATAGGTTATTATTAACTGCGTTTATTGAGCATTCCGGAGATGTCGATGACCGAACTTATCTTTATACTTACGATAAGAAGAACAAGACATTTGTAGAATTCCGTCCAGGAAGAAACAAAGTCTATCATGGTATGAATATAAGTTTGGAAGATGCCAAGAAAAAAGCACCTGACATTGTAAGGAAATATCATAAATGATTAGGGAGTGCGGGCGGCTATGCAGGAGAGGAAATCGGTGAAGGAGCGGATCACGTCGAGCAGGGAGATCTGAGCCGCTTCGTTTTGGCGGGCAAAAAGTGTTCCGCTGGTGGCGTTGGTTTCCAATTTCCCTTGCAGTGTCGGGGAGACCCCGCTGATATCTTCCAGCATCTGCATCTCAATCTTCAGCAATTCCGTGATACCGATGTTGGCGGCATTGCTGCTCACTTGAGTCGGCAATGGCACTCCCGGCTTTGCTCGGAAAGGAATCACACCATTAAACCTCCCCCATTCATCAGCCACATCCTGCAGATCCATACCTACCGGGATTGACTCATCAGGGAAGAGCAGCACTCCTTTGGCACTCGATTTCATGATGAAGTCGTAGAGCGTTATAAGTCTGTTGACGTATCTTTGCTGGTCAATAATGTCGCTGATATAAGAATGCACCTCGCCGTCGATGAAAGGATATGCCTTGAACACGTAGGGATGCATCTCGGCAGACTCGCTTTCACCGAGCAATGAGCCATCGTCGGCAAACCACTTCCGCCGCCAACAATGCCTCACAATACTCCCGACACCCCTCACATCCTCGTCGCTCAAGACTCCATTAGCCAGCCTGCCTATCACTTCATCCATTTTTGCAAGGCTCAGAGAAGCATTCTTTTCATCATGGAGGAAACCGAAAACTTCTGTTTCCTTATGCCACACCTCCGTGATGCGGCAAGGCACATTTGCATTTCTATTCCTTCCATATATGCGTGAGATGCGATGGTAATCAGAGGCGGTATGGCAGAAACTTGCCATCAGGTTGCCGAAACTGACATGATGCACCTCCCCTATCAGGTCGATATCACGACCCAGAGGGTCGTAGCCATCGGAATGGAAGAAGAAATTGTCTGCCGTTACGGGCAATATTTTTCCATCCTCCACTTTCACTGCCACCATGCCGGAGATTAGGAATTCCTCAAGGAGACGTGGGGAGAGTTCTTCCATCCTGTTTTTGGCAAACCATTCGCGTCTGCGCCGATTTTCCAGGCGCAGATGTGTGCCGGAGAAGCCACTGACGGTTTTGGAGAGAACCGGGACTTTATACTGAGAGCGATAAAGCCCCACCACGTTCCTGAGGATTCTGCGGAGGATATTATTTTTCAAGGGTTCGCGACCTTCCTTTCTAAGGAATTCCCGTTCTGTCATGACATGGCCCTGAAAGGTCATGGGGTCATCCCATTGGTCGCCGTATACGTATCGCTTGCATCTTGCGCGATCGGAGCGGAATTGCTGCAATTCGCTCCATGCCCTGGAGGCATAACTGTAGATTTCTGACATTGTTTTTT
>CAMWQF010000319.1 GCA_947176285.1 uncultured Porphyromonadaceae bacterium | reverse complement strand
AGCGTTGCCGCGCTATTTCTCAGGCTATCGGTGAGGCTCAGAACGATCCTTGTATCATGAACACATGGGTGCACGATGGCAGCAAAGACATCACTCTCAACCGCTCTCTCTATCGTGAACTCCTCAAGGATTCTCTTGATCAGATCTTCGAGCATCGTTACGATATGATGAAAGACTGCGTTGAATCTAAGGTATTCGGCATTGGTCTCGAAAGCTACACTGTAGGCAGCAATGATTTCTATACAGCATACGCTGCTCAGAAAAACATGATGATCACTCTCGACACCGGTCACTTCCACCCAACTGAAAGCGTAGCCGACAAAGTGAGCGCAATGCTTCTCTTTGTGCCTGAACTCATGCTCCACGTTTCTCGTCCTATCCGTTGGGACTCTGACCATGTGACTATTATGGACGACCCGACAATGGATCTCTTCAGCGAAATCGTTCGTGCCGGTGCTCTCAACCGCGTTCACTATGGTCTTGACTATTTCGACGCTACTCTCAACCGTATCGGTGCATACGTGATCGGTAGCCGCGCTGCTCAAAAGTGTATGCTCCGCGCCCTTCTTGAGCCGGTCACCACTCTTCGCAACTATGAACTCGAAGGCAAATACTTCCAGCGTCTCGCACTTCTTGAAGAATGCAAGAATCTCCCATGGAATGCTGTCTACGATATGTTCTGCCTAAAGAACAATGTTCCTGTAGGTGAGACATACATCAAGGAAATCGAGAAATACGAGGCTGACGTAACTTCAAAGCGCTAATCTCAGACTTTTAATCATAAATAAGGCATGGGCTTTATTCCCATGCCTTATTCGAATTATATAATTTCTCAATACAGATTACTATGATTATTATAGGACTTCTGATTATAGCAATCGGCTCATTCTTCCAATCAAGCTGCTATGTGCCAATCAATAAAATTAAAGATTGGAGTTGGGAAAGCTATTGGTTGGTTCAGGCTGTTTTTGCATTTCTTATTTTGCCATTTCTTGGCATGATGCTTGCCATTCCTGAGAACCATTCTATCGGAGAACTTTTTGCATCTGTTGATTCATTCAATATCTGGATGACAATATTGTTCGGCATGCTATGGGGTATCGGCGGCTTGACTTTTGGACTCTCAATGCGCTACCTCGGTGTAGCTCTTGGACAATCTATAGCATTGGGTACATGCGCAGGACTTGGCACAATTATGGGTCCGGTAATGCTCCAAGTTTTCTTCCCGGAACAAGATCCCCTTTCTCAACTCACATATTCTGTTATCATTGGAGTTATCGTGACTCTTCTGGGCATTAATATCATCGGCATTGCCGGTGCGATGAAAGCAAAATCCCTAAGCGAGGACGAGTCAAAATCTACAGTTAAAGATTTCAACTTCCCGAAAGGAATTTTGATTGCCCTGCTTTGTGGATTCATGAGCGGTTGCTTTAACATTGGTCTTGTATTCGGTGCTGATATTAATTTCGGTCCTCTTACACCGGCAGCATACAAGACGCTTCCTGCAACTTTCCTCGTAACACTCGGAGGATTTGTGACTAATGCTGCTTACTGCTTCTATCAGAACCATAAAAACGGCACTTGGACTGATTATAGCAAACCGGGCGTATTGGTCAATAATGTTCTATTCTGCCTTCTCGCAGGTGCTCTTTGGTATAGCCAATTCTTTGGACTCTCCATCGGCAAGGGATATCTCGTAGACTCTCCGACACTTATGACACTGTCATTCTGTATCCTTATGGCATTTAATGTGATTTTCTCAAATGTCTGGGGTATAATTCTAAAAGAATGGAAAGGATGCCCTCCAAAGACAATTGCAGTTCTTTTAGTCGGCATTATCGTGCTTATCATTTCTTGCTTCCTCCCTCAACTTATTTAAATTTAAAAATTCAAAACTATAAACATAAAATTCAACTATGTCATCAGTTTTAGATAATAACCCGGGGCTCGCCTATCAGGTGAACCAAGTAGCGGAAGCTGCAGGATATCTGTGGCAAAAAGGCTGGGCTGAACGCAACGGCGGAAATATCACCGTCAATGTGACCGAACATATCACAGATGAAATCAAGGCTATGCCGGCGATAGCAGGACCTTTCCCTATTGGCATTACACTTCCTCATCTTAAAGGGTGCTGGTTCTACTGCAAGGGTACTCAGATGCGCATGCGCGATCTTGCCCGTTGGCCAATGGATAATGGATCTATCATCCGCATTTGCGACGATTGCGCCAGCTACGAAATCGTAGCAGACAAACCGGTGAAACCTACTTCTGAACTTCCTTCTCATTTAGCTGTACACAACTACCTGATCGGAAAAGGATCAAACTATAAGGCAAGCCTACATACTCACCCCATCGAACTTGTAGCAATGAGCCACAATCCGGAATATCTAAAGAAAGATGTGCTCACCAAGATACTTTGGTCTATGATTCCGGAAACAAAAGCGTTTGCTCCACGCGGTCTCGGCATTGTGCCTTACATGCTTCCTTCATCTAATGAACTTGCAGATGCTACTATTAAGGCTATTGACGACAATTATGACGTAGTGATGTGGGAAAAGCATGGCGTTTTTGCTGTGGATACTGACATCATGTCGGCATTCGATCAAGTAGATGTCTTAAATAAGAGCGCAAATATCTTCATGTGTGCTTGCAATATGGGATTTGAACCGGAAGGTATGTCAGATGCTCAGATGACCGAAATATCAACTGTATTCAATCTCCCTAAGTAAAAATTGCCGATCTACGAAATAGATATCAAGCCGGAAGCGGAGTCTACGCTTCCGGCTTTTCTATATCCTATCAATAAAAACACATTTGGCGAATTCAAGTTTTTTTCTTAATTTTGTAGTGATTTACAAAAAGGATAATATGAGAATACATAGATTTTTACTTACAATTTTATTGACGGTCATGACATTTATTTCTGCCATGGCTTACGACACCATTAATTTCCACTGCGAATCTGACACTACCGACATAAATGCTCTTCTAAAGGCACCGGAACTGAAAGACATGGAGCCGAACAAAAGAGTGGCATTCTTCGCAAAGAAATTGGTTGGTGCTCCCTCAGCATTAAGAACAGAGATTCTTGATGCCGATACCATGATCTTCACTGTAAACATTCATTCGTTCACTCCATTAAGTCTGATCTCTACTTGCATAGCATTAGCTCAAGCTTACGAGACTTCATCTTCGCCCAATTGGAGAGATTTTGCCGACAAATATGAATCTGTAATGTTTAAAGGGGGACATGCCAATGATTTCGTGTCAAAATTCCTATATCCATCTGATTGGATTGCCGACAATATTTTCAGAGGAAACATAAGTGACCCTACCATGCATCTTGATGGAATAGAGGCTCGGAGAAAAGAAAAATCAATCGATTATATATCAGACCACAAAGATTCTTTCAAAGCATTTGCCAATCAAAAAAACTACGATAGGCTCAAGATGCTTGAAATGGGATTCAGAAATCATCAGATACCATATATTTCTAATGGTAATCTTACAAATCCTACCAGATATAAAAAGGTAGCCAAAGAAGGAGACATCTTTTTTCTCCTTACTCCGGACTTTAACCTTGATTTTAGGGAAATGGGTATCCTGAC
>CAMWQF010000318.1 GCA_947176285.1 uncultured Porphyromonadaceae bacterium | reverse complement strand
TGCGTCAGTTTGCCATTCGGGGATATGTTATTGACAAGAAGCGGATGGAGAACGGCTCATTTATTGGAGAGGACTATTTTGAGCATTTGTTGGCTGAGATTCGAGAAATACGTCTGAGTGAACGCCGTTTCTATCAAAAGTTGACTGATATATATTCCACTGCGATTGACTATAACCGAGATGCGCCAACCACACGGCTTTTCTTCAAAAAGGTTCAGAATAAGATGCACTATGCGGTGCATGGACACACCGCAACTGAACTGATTGTGGAAAGAGCCGATGCGGAGAAGGAACACATGGGACTTACCACATGGGAGAATGCTCCTCACGGAAAAATCGTAAAGCCCGATGTCAGTATCGCCAAGAATTATCTCAGGGAAAACGAACTGGAGGATATGGGACGGCTTGTCAATGCTGTCCTTGACATGGCTGAGCGAATGGCGAAGCGACATATCCCTATGACAATGGAAGATTGGGCGAAACGTATCGACATTATACTTGAGGCAACGGGTGACGCTGTTCTAACCGATGCCGGAAAAATCACTGCTGAATTTGCCAAGAGTTTTGCTGAGTCGGAGTTTGAGAAATACCGCATTATCCAGGACCGCCTATTCCTGTCAGACTTTGACCGTTTTAACGACAATCTTCTTTCATTGGATATAGAATAATCATTAGTATGTCATACAAAGAAAAATATCAGCAGTTTGAACAGTATCTGACATCCGGGGAACCGGGAGTTGAGGAGCGTGCTCGTAACTGGTCAATTGTTTTAGGTCTTGAAGAGTCTGTATTGATTTAATATGAACTAGCATAGAACCTATATATATATTATACCACTCTTCCATTATTATGAAATCAAACAGAACCGTTTCGAAAATAATATCTGACCAAATCTCCATATTATTAGATTACATCTTAGAATACCAAGAGGTGTTAAAAATGAACTCCAAACGAAACGACCGGATAGGTATTATAATAAGTATACTTAATAGAATCATACGAAATATCCGTGCTGTATTATTTTTGTCAGTAGAATCTGCAAAAAAAGATGATTCTATTTTTATGAAACTGCCAATAGGAATTTTGATAAGAAATTGTCTAATGGACGGTATTCTTGCTATGCACATTGCCAATAATAATGACCAAGTTTGCAAAAATTTAATGGCTTTAAGCAATAGGAACTATCTTAATGCCCTTTTTGAAGAATTTGAGGTATATCGTGATAAACTCGGGGATGACTTTGAGGAGGTAACATCTGAACACCTGTATACGATGGCGATAGAAGATACATATCTTAATGAATTACAATGGAACGAAGGTAACGCAAAGATAGAACCATTGAATGAACGAAATATATGGAAAGCAATAAATATTAGAGACATCTATGAGGGTTGCAAAAAAACAGATATAGATTTAAAGAATATCAAGAATTCCCTTTGTAATAATAACAAAACAAGAGAATGTGTCAAAAATCTATATGCCTATTATAAATATTTTTCACAATATGAACACTTTTCGCAAAGAGGGGATGGTGATTCTTTAGCAGACTTTGGATATGATAATATTAGGTTTGAAAAAGCCATAATGCATTTGGAAGAATGCATCAAGTACTTAATTGAAATAATAGTTTATGAATCTTGTTCTTGACAATTATTGAATAAAATAGGACTCATTTGTATAATTCGCTGAAAATCTTTTTATTTTTTGTACTTAGTTATGATGAAGAAGTTTGAGATACGAAATAGTACGGCGGAATTCCTGATCTTTCAGATTGAGGGGAAGGGGAATGTGGGTATCTTATTTTAGATCTTTTTTATTTAGGAAATAATAAGTTCAACAAACCAATAGAAACCAGATCAGAATGGAATCATATTTATCACTTGTTGTTATTATACTGGTATTGGTGGTTTTATTCTACCGTAGAGATAACCATTCATCTATAACAGGATTCTTCCAAGGGTATGATCGATCTTCAATAAAAGGAAAAATAGGCGAAGGGAATGTTGCGTCCACTCTATCTTACTTGTCTGATGATGGGTATATTATATTAAACGACCTAATGTTTAAAAATGGAACTTATACTACTCAAATAGACCATATCGTTATCTCGATTCATGGAATATTTATAATTGAGACAAAAAATCACACTGGATGGATTTTCGGTAATGCAAATAAAGAATATTGGACACAAAACATCTGGGGTAAAAAGTATTCTTTATACAATCCTATTCTCCAAAACAAACAGCACATAAAATTTATTTTACGAAAATTTGATGTACTCAGAGCCAAGGATAGATATATTTATCCTATTGTTGTATTTTCAGGGGCTTCTAAGTTACAACTATATGGGAACTGCCAAGGCGTACTTGCTTTGGATGAACTGATTTTTTATATTCATTCCTATTCCTACAAAGTTCTAACTCTAGATGAATGCCAGTATATTGCCAATATATTTCAGACTGAAAATATTACAGATTATTCAGAACGCGAAGTTCATGTAAACCATGTTAGAAGAGCTATATATGTACGTGAGTCTAAAATAAATGAAGGAATATGCCCGCTATGTGGAGGAAAATTAATTCTTAGAAATGGAAGATATGGATATTTTTATGGATGTTCAGATTTTCCTCGATGTAGACACACAAGTGAATGGTGAAATAATAAATCGTGTGGTTATGGCACAATAATTTGAAAATTTTCATTATCTTTGTGGACGTATATAAAAATTACAAAACTCATGAAAATGAAAGGTATTGGACTAACAGGGTTTGCTCTTACGCTAACTTTAATGTTATCTTGCGCTCATGGTGATGATGATTCCACAACAGACAAGACTTTGGATAATCAGAATACAGTGATTGAGAATATAATGAGCCGGAGAAGCGTGCGGGCTTATGAAAATCGTGCAGTGCCACGCGACACAATGGAACTGATTGCTGAATGCGGTATTAATGCGCCAAACGGGATGAACAAACAGGAATGGGAGATCCGAATAGTAGATAATCCCGAATTCATCAATGGAGTAACGGAACTATTCGTGAAGGAGAATCCTGATGCGTCAAACGATCCTGGTTTCAAAAATATCTTCCGTAACGCACCTACAGTTGTGTTCATCGGAGCACCAGACAATACTTATTCAGGTATAAACTGCGGTTTACTCGGCGAGAATATGATCATTGCAGCATGGTCAATGGGGATCGGATCCTGCTGTCTCGGTGGCCCGGTACGATTCCTTAATTCAGAAGTCGCGTCCGAATATTTGAAGCAACTTAAGTTTTCAGATGGATATTCTCTGATCTACGCTATCGGGTTCGGATATCCAGCAGAAAGTCCGGAGGCTAAACCACGGGATAAGGGCAAGATAATGTTTATCGACTGAATCAACAGTAAGCCGATTCTTAGCAAATGGGAGGAAAATTCAAGATAGCTATTATGCCTTAGATATGCGGATTTATTTGGGTAATTCGCTGAAAATCGTTATCTTTGTAGATGGATATGAGCGAATTTGACGAATACATAGTCCATGGGGAACCGGGACAGAAGGAGAAGGCTGATGTCTGGCACCACTGAGATAGAATTTTGATAAAGTAATGGAAAAGAATCTTGATATACAGATTGTGGAGGCTCTGAGGGCTTATTTGGCTTCGGG
>CAMWQF010000317.1 GCA_947176285.1 uncultured Porphyromonadaceae bacterium | reverse complement strand
ACTTATGAACTTCAATAATTTCACAATTAAATCGCAGGAAGTCATTCAGAAAGCAATTGACTATACTCGTCAGGCAGGTCAGCAACAGATCGAACCTGTGCATATTCTGAAGGCCATCATATCGGAAAGTGAGACTATTGTCAACTTCATTTTCCAGAAACTTGGAGCCAACCTCAATGCTGTGAACATGGCGATAGAGGCTGACATAAAGTCGCTTCCCAAAGTAAGTGGGGGAGACGTGGTGCTAAGCAGAGAGTCAAATGAGGCTATGCTGAAGGCTCAGGATTTCTCAAAGAAGAATGGTGACGAATATGTCTCAGTTGAGGCAATGTTGATGGGTATCCTTCAGACAAAGTGCAATGCATCCCGAATCCTTAAGGATGCCGGAGTCACTGAAAATGGTCTTGATGCCGCTATCAAAGAGTTGCGTAAAGGAAACAAAGTGACCGGACAAAGTGCCGAGGAATCATATCAGGCACTGAGCAAATATGCCATTAACCTTAACGATAGGGCTCGCAACGGTAAACTTGATCCGGTGATCGGTCGTGATGAAGAAATTCGTAGAGTGCTGCAGATTCTTTCAAGAAGAACGAAAAACAATCCAATGCTTGTTGGTGAACCGGGTACAGGTAAAACTGCCATAGCAGAGGGTCTTGCTCAGCGAATCGTAAGAGGTGATGTGCCGGAAAATCTTAAATCAAAGCAGATTTTCTCCCTCGATATGGGTGCTTTGGTTGCGGGTGCTAAATATAAAGGTGAATTTGAGGAGCGTCTGAAAGCTATTGTAAATGAAGTGACTCAGAGTGATGGTGAAATCATCCTTTTCATTGATGAGATCCATACTCTTGTAGGCGCAGGCAAGGGAGAAGGTGCAATGGATGCTGCCAACATCCTTAAGCCGGCACTTGCTCGTGGTGAACTCCGCAGTATCGGTGCTACTACTCTCGACGAGTTCCAGAAATATTTTGAAAAAGATAAGGCATTGGAACGTCGTTTCCAGAAAGTGATGGTCGACGAGCCTGATGAACTTGCGGCTATCTCAATTCTTCGTGGTCTTAAGGAAAGATATGAAAATCACCATAAGGTGCGTATCATGGATGAGGCAATCATTGCCGCAGTTCAGTTAAGCGTGCGTTATATCACAGACCGATTCCTTCCAGACAAGGCTATCGACCTGATTGATGAAGCAGCTTCTAAACTTAGGCTTGAAATGGACTCTATGCCGCAGGCTCTGGATGATGCTACTCGTAAGATTCAGCAATTGGAAATTGAGCGTGAGGCTCTTAAGCGTGAAGACAACAAGTATCGTCTGAAAGAAATAGATGAGGAACTTGCCAATATTCGCGACACTCAGAAGTCGCTTAAGGCTAAGTGGCAGGCTGAGAAAAATGAAATTGACAAGATTCAGCAGAATAAGATCGATATCGAGCAACTCAATATAGAGGCAGAACGCGCAGAGCGTGAAGGCGATTATGCTAAGGTGGCTGAAATCAGATATTCCAAGATCAAACAGAAAGTAGACGAAATAGAGGCTACCCAAGCTAAACTCCGTCAACTTCAGGGCGAAAATGCTATGATCAAGGAGGAAGTGGATGCTGAAGATATCGCAGAGGTTGTGAGCCGCTGGACCGGTATACCTGTCAAGAAGATGGCTCAGAGCGAAAAGGAGAAACTTCTGCATCTTGAGGAAGAGCTCCATAAGAGAGTTGTAGGTCAGGAAGATGCTATCCGTGCCGTCAGCGAGGCTGTTCGTCGTTCACGTGCCGGTCTTAATGATCCACGTCGTCCTCTTGGTTCATTTATCTTCCTGGGAACAACCGGCGTAGGTAAAACGGAACTTGCGAAGGCTCTTGCTGAATATCTCTTCGACGACGAAGATATGATGACTCGTATCGATATGTCGGAATATATGGAGAAGCATTCTGTCAGCCGACTCGTTGGAGCGCCTCCGGGATATGTTGGATATGAAGAGGGTGGTCAACTTACCGAGGCAGTTCGTCGTAAACCTTACAGCGTTGTGCTTTTCGATGAGATTGAGAAGGCCAACCCGGATGTATTTAACATCCTTCTTCAGGTTCTCGACGATGGACGTCTGACCGATAACAAGGGTCGTTTCATCAACTTTAAGAATACCATCATCATCATGACGTCTAACGAAGGGTCTCCTATCATTCGCGAGAACTTCAAGGACTTTGATAAGAAGAAGGAGGATGAGCGCGAGAACATCATCTACAATACTAAGAAAGATGTTATGGACTTGCTAAAGATGAAGATTCGTCCGGAATTCCTCAATCGTATTGATGAGATCGTGATGTTTACACCTCTCAACAAGAAGGAAATTGAAGAAATCGTCGGCATTCAGGTTCGTGGCGTTCAGAAGATGCTTGAATCTAATGGAGTTAAACTTGAAGTTACCAAGCCTGCAATGGAACTTCTTGCCGAAGACGGATATGATCCTGAATTTGGTGCACGTCCTGTCAAGCGTACTATCCAGAGATTGGTGCTCAACCAATTGGCTAAGGATATCTTGGCTCAGAAAGTAGACCGCGAGCATCCGATCGTAATAGATGTCAAAGACGACCAACTCGTCTTCCGCAACTAAATACTATATATTTATGCATAAAAGAGGGACTTCAGAACGGAAGTCTCTCTTTTATTTTATGTTGAAATGATAATAGAGTCATGGCTAAGAAAGTCAAGGGCTATTATGACATAAATAAATTGAAGGTAATTTTTTTGTCTGAAATAGCCGGATGTGAGAAAAAATGATTAAATTCGCAATTGAATTGAATATAGTTAATTCAATACATTTGATAACTAAGAAGCGTTATGCTTATCTTGTAAGTGAAAACCTGAGAAATTTTCGTTTTGATGCAAGAGATAGCATAGTGGTTCTCACGCTTATAGCGTGGGCTGCTATCGTTACATCTGCATCATAGGCTTTCTCAGGGCTCTAAGACGTAGCATAGTCGGCTCACGTTTTATATGCACTCATATGACAAATCATTTCAACAGACATATTGAAGGTATAGATCTGGATTTTTGGCATAATTTGATTGAATCCCGAGGAGAGTTTGTCACTCTCAATAAGGGCGATTTTGTGTGTCGTTTCGGCAAACGCACCAATAAAGTGGGGTATGTAATGTCAGGGTATCTGATCTATACCATCGAAGGTTTTAATCGAATCGGAGGCTTCACTTTCCCGGGAGCCTTATTCGGTGATTACCCCAATTGTCTGCACAATCTTCCGGCACGATTTGATATCGCTGCAGGTCGAAAAACTGAAGTGTGGTTGATGGATGCCACAATATTGGAATCGCTCTATGATTCGGATCCTGAAATTAATCATCATGTACATCAATTTGCCCAGTCTGCCTATAATTCATTGATCGACCGCTACTGCTCTTTATTAGCAGGTACACCTTCGGAGCGATATCAGTCGTTGATATCTCAGTACCCTCAACTTGAGCAAGATTTACCTCAAAATGAAATAGCGAAATATCTTCAGATTACTCCGACACATCTTTCGCGAATAAAAAAAGAATTGCTTGGAAAATTTCTGTAATATTTTGCTTCGGTTTTCAATTATCAACATATGTTGATAATTTTTATTGTTATTTTTAGTAACTTTGCAAGATCTTATAGAAGTTGTTTAGAC
>CAMWQF010000316.1 GCA_947176285.1 uncultured Porphyromonadaceae bacterium | reverse complement strand
TCTGGTCAGGGGTGGCGCAACGTGTGAAACGCGGTCTGGAGATAATGGCAATCGGCGCAATCAGCCTGGGCAAACAGACCTGCGTGATGCTCAGTGCCGTACAGTCTCCGAATTTTACCGAACTATTGTAATGGCGTAATTTTGTCAACTCATAAATTTTGCCGTAACTTTGCGCTAGTTAACCCCAATCTCTCCAAACGACACAGAAGGAAGCAAATCATCATTTCCCTCCATCAAGACCAAAATAAAATGGCATTACATCCACTATCCACAAGTCGAAAAAAAACTACTCCTTCTGGATGTGTGCCAACATCCTCCGCAACTCTTACAAAAAAATATTCTATGTGAGGAAAGTCTATAGATAACTTAAAGACAAATTGATGATTTAATTTTTAGAATCTAGCATTTATATTGCAACAATCTCAGTATTTTTTATTAAATTTGCAATCCAAAGTTAGATTTTTTCTTATGGCACTTTCGCTAAATGCAGAACAACGGAATATAATGGACTTATTCGTAAACGAGAAACTTTATAAGATTCCCGGTTACCAACGTCCTTATTCTTGGACTTTTGATCAATGTGAGAATTTTTATCGAGATCTTTATGACGCTTTCCGAAGAGATGATGACTATTTTATTGGAAACTTAGTACTTGCTCATGGACGTAAGAATAAGAACAACTATGAAGTTGTCGATGGTCAGCAGCGTCTGATTACTCTGTGGATATTGTTATTTGTAGCCCATAGTATGTTCGATGGGCTGGACAAGCTCGAGAGAACCCTCTTTATTGAAGGATGGTCAGGATCAGAAAAAAATTTGCGAATTGACTCGAAAGTATTTGAAAACAATGATAGTGAAAATCTTCTGCAACTATCAATGAAAAATGGCTGTGAACTCAAGCAGAGACTTACCGCCGTAAAAAATAGAAACGATGAGATTGTATTTGCAAAATGCTCAAGTCTAATTGAGTATAATGCTCTTTGTTATTATTATTGGTTTTCTTATCTTGCTAACAACATAGGAACTGAGAAGACTACACAGTTTGTTCGTTTTATAGTAGACCGAGTTTATATGTTGCCTATAGAACTTACAGATGATGATGCAGAAAAAGCTTCCAGACAAGCCCTTACCATATTCGAAACACTTAATGACCGGGGGCTAAACCTTGAAGATGCTGATATTTTTAAAGAAAAACTATACAACAAATCCCTTGCAAACAATAAGGGAAACGATTTTATTGAAAAATGGAGTGAATTAAAACGCTCATGTAATAATCTCGGATTGAAAATAGACGATGTATTCCGGTTTTATATGCATATCATACGAGGACTTAACAATGAGCCAGGATACAATCAGAATCTCAGGGATTTCTTTACAACAAATGCTGTGTCTCCTCTATTGACAGAAAACTACGACAAAGTAATAAGTGATCTAAATAAGATTATCGAGACAATATCTTGGGTAGAAGACGCGAGCACAAGTAATAATGACGTTTCCGCATGGTTGCAACTCATTAATGCGTATACCAATCAGTATCCGCTATATGCCGTGGTCGCTTATATTTTCAAGAATCCTGACCCAGACCCACAAAAATTTATCAAACTTCTGCAAGCTTTAGTCAGATATTGTTTCTACAAAGGAGCCACTACCTCTGTGGACAATGAAATTTATTTAATCATCCGCAATATTATGCATGATGAGGATGTTAAAAATTATGAGCAAACATCCATTGAAGAATCTTTCTTTGATAGGATAGGGACAATGCGTGTGCCATATGCACTTCTGGCTTTCTATTTGGATAATCCTAAAGGATTAAAGCAATTTAATGTCGATAGGATTTTATCCAACAAGGATATGGATTACCAACTTGAAAACGAATCATCCAATACAGAAGTAAGAAAACTATTGGATTCCCTTGGCAATGCAATAGTTATCGATTGTTCCCGTCGATATGGCACTTTTGAAAAGAGGGCAAAATATTATCATAAAAATTGTGATATTAAGGAAGTCAAAAGCATATTCAACCCAAACGACATTCCTTCAACCACAATTATCGAACAAAGGGACAGAGCCATCAAAAACAGATTGGTGCAATTTTTCAAGGGAGAATAAGAGCATGTTCATTAAAAATATTAAAATAGAGAAGTTCAAAGGGTTTTCAGATAAAGTGGAAATCCCTGATATGACTGACAAGAGTCTTCTTGTATACGGGGAGAATGGCTCAGGCAAAAGCTCATTGTATGAAGCGTTAAAGCTTGCTATGTATTACAGCAGAATGGATAGTAAAGCCATAGAGGGAGCAATCAATCCATCTGAAGCAGCCACAAGGCGTGACAACTGGCTGAGGAATTTAGCATACACTCAAATACTTCCTTTCACTGTAGAAATAAACAACACCCCGTATGACACTTTAAATACGTCAAATGTGGATTGTTTCATGTTATCATATAAAGACTGCCATAGATTCCCCTATGATAATGATGGAAATCTTTCGCTTAAAGCCTTGTTAGACAACTTGTATTTTCCTGACTTTCCTGCAGATTTTGCAACAGAAAGTTATGATGTGATCATCAAGGAAGTGAATGATGTCCTAAAAGATGAGTTTTATATCGATATCGAATTAACAGTAGATGGATCCATGGATTATAACCTCATCATCGAGGATAAGCAT
Organism: uncultured Porphyromonadaceae bacterium; assembly: GCA_947176285.1. GTDB lineage: Bacteria > Bacteroidota > Bacteroidia > Bacteroidales > Muribaculaceae > Lepagella. The sequence continues at coordinate 1,000 of CAMWQF010000316.1, read as the reverse complement.
TCCGGATTGAAGCAAGGCACGAATCTTGACCATTATTTCAATGAGGCTAAGTTGACAATTATAAGCCTATTGATCCGACTAAGCGCAATAGAGTTACTTGGTGATGACAGACATGATAAACTGCTCGTCTTAGATGATGTCATATCAAGCATGGATATGGCCAACCGTACTTTCTTTGCTCATTATATTCTTAAGCACTTTCCTAAATATCAAAAGATTATATTGACTCATAATGCAAGTTATTATAATTTATTCCGAAGCGCAATAACCATCAATGAGAGAGACAAATGGCTTGAGCATTCTCTAATCATAGTCGGCGACAGCATTAATATCGTAGACTCTTATATATTAAAAAGCTCTTACGCAAACAGACTGAAATCAGACTATACAAGAGGAAGAATCTCAGCGATTGATGTCGCCAACAAAATCAGACAATGTTTAGAAGCTCAAATACATGAGCTTGCCCTGTGGCTTAATCTGGAAAGCGTGGATCAGTCCGGACGTATTATAAACAATCTACTGTCTTCAACAAAAAAGGTATATCTTAAAGTAGAAAACAGGAAGATATTACTTTCCGAGGATCTTAATAACGAGTTGCATAACATATTGAATGACAGTACTAAAACAGATACTGCAAAAGTAGCTGACAGTATAAGCAAATTTAATGAGTATGACTGTAAGAATGAGCTTCTAAAACTCATCCCAACCATAAAGGAAGTGAGACTATATGAAAAACTCATTCTTCATCAACTTTCTCACGGACATACAGGATTACCTTCATTTTCTCCCCGGGAGGTAAATAAGTGTCTTGATCTTCTTGTATGCCTCTCCAACTCTCTTGCAGATATTTCGAAGAACATTTATGAAGCATAAACGGAGTGTGAGATATGTTCAGTATCAGTAAGTATCCAAAAATGGTATCTGTCCATTGGCGTAGCTTGGTCGGGCAAAGAAATTAGCGTTAACTTTGCGGTCGTTAACCAAAACACCGAAAGTTATG
>CAMWQF010000315.1 GCA_947176285.1 uncultured Porphyromonadaceae bacterium | reverse complement strand
TTGGGGGTGTTCCAGACTTTGGTGTCGGTGCAGGTGGCTTTCACTTTCTGATTGCCAAGAGTGAATTCGAATTCACCCTTCTCGATAGTCCACTTGCCGTCTTGACCTACGAATGCGAGATCGGATGCAGGGATAGTGAATTCAACTGTCTTGCTTTCTCCGGGTTTAAGTGTGATTTTGTCGAAGCCGCGTACTTTCAGCACGTCGGGAGTTACCGAAGCCACAAGGTCGCTGCTGTAGAATATCACTGCTTCTTTGCCTTCTACTTTTCCGGTGTTCTTTACGTTGACGGAAACCTTTATGTCATCGGTAGGCGTGAACTCAGTCTTGTCGATTGATATGCCGGAATATTCAAACGTAGTATAGCTCATGCCGTATCCGAATGGCCACTGCACGTCGATATCGGCACTGTAGTTGTAGGCTCCTGCCATTGTCTCAACGGTCTCGCATGGCTTGTGGTCGTAGGTAGCGAGAGCGTTGATCCACTTTGGATAAGTGAATGGGAGTTTTCCGCTGAAGTTGCGTTTGCCGGAGATTAGTTCTGCAAGTGCATCACCGCCGTAGTTGCCGGGAAGCATCACATCTATTATTGCGCATGCAAGCGGCTCGATTTCACGTATAATTCGCGGGCGACCTTCATTGAGGACAAGCACGATTGGTTTGCCCGTAGCTGCAAGAGCCTTCACGAGTGCTATCTGATTGGCAGAGAGGTGCAGGTCGTTGGTGTTGCCGGGAGTTTCGCAATATGAATTTTCACCTACACATGCCACAATTACATCTACACTGCGGGCAGCGGCAACAGCAGCCTGGATTCGAACGTTGATCTCAGACTCCCATACCTCAGGATTATAGTCCATGCCCTGCTCGAGTTTCACGTTGGCATCGCCGTAGATGAGGCGCATCGCTTCGTAGATGGTATTATATTGGTCGTGGAATTTCGGATCGTCGCTACCTTGCCATTTATAACTCCAACCGCCATTGAGCGAGCGCATTGAGTTGGCATTCGGACCGGTGACGAGGATTTTCTTGCCCTGGGCGATCGGAAGGACATCGCCTTCGTTCTTGAGAAGGATTTCGCTTTCGGCTGCGAGTTCAAGAGCCTTGAGGGCATGCTGTTCGCTGCCGAAGTTGGGGTAGTCTGCAGGATTCATGGTCGGAGTCTCGAAGAGTCCGAGGCGGAGTTTCAGACGCACGATGCGCTCTGCAGCATCGTCTATGCGAGCCTGCGAAACCTTACCTTCCTCGACGAGTTCTTTAAGCAGAGTGCAGAACTCCATATCGTAGGGGGTCATCGACATATCGATACCGGCGTTGATAGCCATCATGATGGCTTCCTTATAGTCTGCCGCCACCTTGTCGCGCTTCCATATGTTGTGGATATCAGCCCAGTCGGTCACGATCATACCGTCCCAGTTGAGTTGCTCCTTCAGCCATACTGTAAGCATCTCATGGTTGGCGTGGAATGGAATGCCATTTACGATGCCGGAATTAACCATTACAGATAGGGCTCCCGCTTGGATAGCCATCTTGTAAGGTTGGAAGAATTTTTCGCGGAGGTCGATTGTGCTTATTGAAGCCGGAGTTCGGTCTTTTCCTGAAGTTGGGACTCCATAAGCCATGTAATGCTTCAAACAGGCAGCCACATTATTAAGACCTACGTGGTTGGGGTCGTCACCCTGATATCCTTTCACCATCTCCACAGCCATAGCCCCGTTGATGTAGGGGTCTTCTCCGAAACTTTCCCACATGCGGCTCCATACGGGATTTCTGCCGAGGTCCATCACAGGGTTGTATACCCATGGAATAGAAGCCGCACGAGATTCATAAGCGCATATCGAAGCACCTTCACGAACGAGATCGCGGTTGAATGAAGCAGCCATGTTGATTTCCTGGGGGAATAGAATGCCGCCAGTGGTGTAGGTGGTGCCGTGGTTTTGGTCGACGCCGTAGATATCAGGGACACCGATATATTTCATAGATTCTTCCTGAATAGAGCCGATCACATAGTGCCAGGTTTCAACACTTTGAGCCTCACCGAGCGGAGTGTTTAGCACTGAGCCGACGCGATATTTCTCGAAGGCCTCGTGCATTTTGGCAGTATCAAGCACGAATTTACCTTGTTCTCCGGTAGCCTTGTAGTCGGTGAGTTGCCCGATTTCGATCTCGCACATTTGTCCGATCTTGTCGTCGAGGGTCATTTTCCCTACGATTTCCTTCACTCTCTTTTCGATGTCGTTGTCAGACGGGATGGCTTTATCTGCGGAGGAGGATCCGCCATTCTGTCCGCAACCTGTCAGGATAAGTCCTGACATCAGGGCGATGGTAAGTTTTTTCATTGGTATATACAGTTAGTTGTAGATTATGAAATGCAAATTTATAAAAAATTTTGATAAAAAAGAGGGAAATGAGATAATATGTAAAAATTAAGATAAGAAAGTATATATGAGATGAGCTCTTAATTTGGGGAATAGGAAAATTTATTTTAAATTTGCACTTTAGAACATCTTTTGCAAAGAGGCAGAGTGCTACCCCTCTGGGGTAGAGAATGGGGGATTTAGCCGTTCCCCGAGCTTTAGCTCGGGGTTAACAAGATTATTGCCCTCCGGGCAATGCTGTTTCGGGGTTCAATTATCGGAGAGTGTTAGGACCGAGTGTTAACAAGATTATTGCCCTCCGGGCAATGCTGTTTCGGGGCTATGCTGCTTCGGGGTGATGGTACAAGCGAAACTAAATATAAAGATAACTAAATATGAGACTTGACGGAAGAAGGACGAGCGGCAATATTCAGGATCGCCGCGGGATGTCGGGCAAAGCGGTAGGTATCGGCGGCGGTATTATTGGTGTTATAATAGCGGCAGTCATAACGTTTATGTCGGGCGGAAATGTCGGAGATGTAGCGCAGTCAGTGTTCAACGCCATGCAGCAGCAGGGTGGCACACAGACTCAGCAAGCTGTGCAACTTGATGCAGAAGACCAACGGCTCTATGATCTTTCGTCGAAAGTGCTTGCAGGAACAGAGGATGTGTGGACCAAGATTTTCCGTGAGCAGGGGTGGGGAGAGTACAAGGCTCCGCAGATGGTGATCTACAGTGGCTCAATCCAGACAGGATGCGGACAAGGCACAGCACAGACCGGACCTTTCTATTGCTCTGCCGATGAAACGGTATATATTGACCTTGATTTCTTCAAATCTATGCAAAGTCAGATAGGAGCATCGGGAGATTTCTGCTACGCTTATGTGATAGCCCATGAAGTTGGGCATCATGTTCAGAATCTGCTCGGCACTCTCAACAAGGCACACTCTGCGATGGCTCGCCTTCCGGAGAAGGAAGCCAACAAGATAAGCGTATGCCTGGAATTGCAAGCAGACTACTATGCCGGAGTATGGGGACATACGGACAATGAGATGTTCGGGTCGATAGAGCCAGGCGATATTGAAAATGCTATCAATGCTGCCTCAAAAATTGGCGATGACTATATTCAGAAGCAAGCATACGGCTACGAGATTCCGGATGCATTCAACCATGGCCGCAGCGAATGGCGAGTGCATTGGCTATCAAAGGGCTTGAAGACCGGGGATGCCTCTATGTCGGCAGCAGATACTTTCTCCGGGGCTTATCCTCCGCGCTAATATCATGCCTCCGAATATTCCTTCAATGTCTGAGGCAAAATCCGGAAATACAT
>CAMWQF010000314.1 GCA_947176285.1 uncultured Porphyromonadaceae bacterium | reverse complement strand
TCAGTGACAGCAGAGGATTTATGGCGCATGATTTGCCAGGAATTGATGATGTTTTGCCATGCTATATAGGAAGCAGGCGCTATTGAAGCGATAGGATTCATATAGGCAAGTGCGATCCAGACTGCCAGAACAGTGTTTTTTTGCCCCATTCCCTGCCCGCCTGAAACAGGGTCGCCAAATCTGCGCCCTACCATCCTGCCTATCTTGAACTGAAGAAGGCATACCACCAAGGCTCCTACGGCAAGCCATATCATAGTCCAAAGCGATTCAGGACGATAGTGGGTAATGATAAAACTTACGCATCCGCCAACTATAATGAAGAGGGATATTGCCCAAAGATAGAATGAGATGGATTGATGTGATTTGACTGCCTCATGAAAACGTGGGAGGGTATGACGAAGCAAGAAAGAGGCAAGCAAAGGACCTAATAGAAGAGGCATCACCATCTTGAAAATCATCACGAAAGACTCCCAAAAACTATATTGTGTATCACCAACCATTGCAAGGACAAACGGTCCGACTATTGCCACAAAGACATTGCAAAGCAACGAATAAGTGGCAAGTTTTGGAAGACTCCCTCCTAACATGGCGCAAATCACGGGAGCAGCAGTGGCTGTTGGGATAAAGACACATATGAAGACTCCTTCTGCCACAGTGTGGTTGATCCATGCAAGCGCCCAATAAGCAACTGCAGCAATAAGCATCTGGATTCCCAAAAGCACCCACTGGAACTTACCGAGTGCTATGTGGCGGAAATCAAGTTTACAATAGGTGATGAATAGCATAGCAAAGATTAGATATGGAGAGAGGAATTGGATATATCCCATCCAGGGATAAAACAGAATGCCGCCCAGCATTGCGATGGGCAGCATGAATGGCTTTAACTTATTAAGTTTGGCAGAAGGCATTACTATAGATTTTCTATGATTGACTTGATGCTCTTGAAAGTCTTTTCAGGAGCCTCGTTCCAGAAATTCTTATATTGAGATATGTTGTCTGCTTGTCCCGGAGTGTCGCTAACTACCCTGACTACTGCAAATGGGACACCGCAATCATGGCATGCATGAGCAATAGAAGCTGATTCCATATCGCAAGCAAGAGCATCGGGATAATTTTCCTTTATGAAATCCACTTCTTCAACTTTGCTGATGAAGCGATCACCGGAACATATAAGACCGAAACGCATATCGGGCGATTCAGATATGCGGCATGATTCTACGACATTTGTATCCATTTTAAATCTTTCAGGCATACCATCTATCTGACCCCATTTTGTGCCGGGACCACACCACACGTCGTGATAGGCTGCTTCTGTTGCCACAAGCAGCGAACCTACCTTCATTGAAGAATCAGCACCTCCAGCTACCCCTGAGTTGATTATCAAATCAGGATGAAAGTTATCAATCATTCGGAAAGCATTCAAAGCAGAACTGACTTTTCCTATTCCACACTTCATCACGCACACTTCATGCTTACCTAGCTTACCTACATAAGCCTTTCTACCATCGAAATCCACTTCCGACTTATTTTCCAACAAAGGAAGCAGCAGCGCCACCTCCTTATCCATCGCTGCGAGTATACCTATTTTCATGAAATTTTGAATTATGAATTGAGTATAAATTATCAACTCTATGAAAAAAACGAGGAGAATCATTATATATTATCAAAATTTTGAGTAAATTTGCATTCTAACACTTAATAATATGAAATCAATCAAAATATGGAATGATGCGCCCTCGGATAAACAGGCGCAGCAGATTGCGGAGAGGCTTAAAGATGGAGAGATTTGGATTATCCCTACTGACAGCATTTATGGAATTATGTGTGATGCTCTCAATCCGAAAGCTGTGAGATCTGTGTGTGAATTGAAGGGAATAAATCCTGAAAAGAACAATCTTTCAATAATATGCAATGAAATTTCTATGGCAGCCGAATATGCGCGAATAGGTGACAAGACATTCAGTCTGATGCGTGATAATACTCCGGGGCCTATAACGTTTATTTGCAAGGCCCAATCAAATCTTCCCAAAGAATTTAAGAAGCGCAAGACAGTCGGAATTCGTATCCCTGACAATAATACGGCAAGGATGATCGCTGAGAAATTGGGAAATCCTATCTTGACTACTACAATAGATTTTGAAGATGAGGACTATGCAAGAAATCCGGAACTTATAATGGAAACCTATGATGGAAAAGCTGATGGGATAGTAATAGGTGAAGAAGGAGGAACTATACCCACCACGATTATAGACTGCACTGAAGATTCTCCTTCAATAATCAGAGAAGGGATTTTTTCAATTCAAGGTTTATAATTGGCTATGCCCAAGCTAAAGCATGTCATAATGCATAATTTGCCTATACTAAGAGCCCAACTCATAAAAGCAGAATGCAAGATGCATGGCGATTAAGGATATTGGTGAATTTTTATAGGAATAATCAAAGCAAAAATTTTGTGTTGTCATTAATTTTTCTTAATTTTGCGTATCTCCAACCAGCAATAGGAAAGAGAATATTTGAATCTTTAGAGGATTTATAAGATATAACCCTATAATTTAAAAATAGATATGTCAAAAGTAACAGTCGTAGGCGCAGGAAATGTAGGAGCAACTGCTGCCAATGTAATCGCCATCCGCGAAGTGGCTGATGAAGTAGTGATGATCGACATCAAAGAAGGAGTATCCGAAGGCAAAGCTATGGATATGATGCAGACAGCCAACCTTCTTGATATGAACACAAAAATCAGCGGCGTGACAAACAACTATGAGGCTACTGCCAATTCAGATGTAGTTGTGATCACATCAGGAATTCCACGTAAGCCCGGCATGACTCGTGAGGAACTTATCGGTGTTAACGCAGGCATCGTGAAGCAGGTGACTGAAAGCGTTCTCAAGCACAGCCCAAATGCAGTAATCGTATGCGTATCCAACCCAATGGACACTATGACTTACCTTATTCATAAGGTGTCAGGTCTTCCCAAGAACCGTATCATTGGTATGGGTGGTGCTCTCGACAGCAGCCGTTTCAAATACTATTTGAGCAAGGCTCTTAATGCTAACCCCAATGAAGTAGAAGGTTTCGTAATCGGTGGCCACGGTGACACTACAATGATTCCTATGCGTCGCTTTGCTACACTTCGCGGTATTCCATGTGAGACCCTTCTTGACAAGGAGACTATGGACAAGGTAGTAGCCGACACAATGGTAGGTGGCGCAACTCTTACAAAACTTCTCGGCACCAGCGCATGGTATGCTCCCGGAGCAGCAACAGCAGAAGTAGTAGAGGCTGTAATCCACGATCAGGATGCCATCATCCCTTGCTCCGCTCTTCTCGACGGTGAATATGGTGAGAAAGATCTTTGCATTGGTGTTCCTTGCGTTCTTGGCAAAGGCGGCATCAAGAAGATCATCGAGATCGACCTTAACGCTGAGGAGAAGGAACTCTTCGCCAAGAGTGCAGCCGCAGTGCATAAGACTAACGAAGCACTCCCCTGCTGAACAACCTTAATACATAATGCATAATGCATAATTGGCCTCGCCCATCCTTGGGCTAGTCAAATCATTGAATAGTATAATAAAGAGACTGTTTAACAAAAAGTTAGGCAGTCTCTGTTTTTGAAATATAATAAAGGAAGACTGGTCAGACTGGTCGGACCTGTCGGACACGTCAGACCTGTCGGACTTGTCG
>CAMWQF010000313.1 GCA_947176285.1 uncultured Porphyromonadaceae bacterium | reverse complement strand
CGTGGCTACAGTTGATGCCGAAGGGAAAGTGACACTTGTAGATAAAGGCACAACAGTGATAACTGCAACGACTGAAGGCAACGATGAATATGCAGCAGGAAATGCAAAATATGAACTGAGTGTGATACCATCTGCTTCAAATATTGCTGAACTAAAAGCAATGGCACCAAACCAATATGACAGGGTCAAAGTAAATTTTCCTGCCGTAGTGAACTATGGAAATCTAAGTTTTGCATACGTGACAGATGCTGAAGGCAATGCTACATGTTTTGATGATATGCGCAATAGAAACAGTTCATCTACATCGGTAGTGACTCTATATAAAGCAGGACAAGTGATTCCGGCAGGATGGATTGCAACAAACGCAACAATGTTTGGAAGCGCAATCTGGGAAGGATTTCCTGAAAAATCAACAGAGACAGTGGAAGTGACATATCCTGTAGTGACATCAATCACTCCGGAAGATGCTGACAGAGTAGTAGTGCTTGAGAATGTGAAATTTGAGGGCCGCACACCAGAGGGCACCACCAAGGCTTTCGGCACTACCCCTGACGGTACAAGCTATGAATTCCAAGACACTTATAACATAGGATCGAAACGGGCAGGCACATACGACGTGACAGGAGTTGTGAGATATTCAAAACGTGGAGATTCAGAATTCTTCTATATTGCTCCTATCAAATATACAGAGGCAGCCGGATCATTTGTAGAAATAGAAGAATCTGACGCAATCAAAGCAACATACTATAATCTTGACGGTACACCTGTGGCAGAACCGAAATCGGGTGTATTCATCAAAGTTGAGAATGGAAAGAGCTTAAAGATTGTGAAATAAACATGATAGCAAGACCCTTGGTCTTGCCACTGAACCGAAAACACCGTCTGTTATGGCTCCATCTGCGATATTGCAGATGGGGTCTTATTTTTTGGTATTTTTGAATTTTTTGGGAAATATTCGTTCTTTTCAATTGTGGAATCAGAGTATTTTTATTATTTTTGTAGTTTGCAAATTAACATACCATAAAAATAAGAGATGAAAAGAATTTTATTGTTTGGGCTCGCCGCTTTGTCCATAACTTTAGCGGAAGCCAGAGTGCCGGTGATGAAGAGATCACCTAAAGATGTGAATTCCTACCTGCTTTATGAAAATTTCAGCGGATGGGACGGGAAAGACACAAAATGGCTCCCTGATGGATGGGGCATGGAACATAATGGGAAATGCAGCACGGAATATACATGGGTTCCAAAAGAGCCGACAACTTATTATCCTGCAATACATGATGGGAAATATTGTTTCTGCATCTCCTACTCAGATGAGCAACAAGATGAATGGCTAATTTCTCCTGTCTTCAAGCCAATGAAAAATATGCAGCTTTCCTACTATATGCTACTTAGGCCGCTATTTTTCTACAGCATGACTAATATAGACTGGGACGCAGAAGAATATAAGGGGGAGAAAATCTCTGCTTTCACACTTCAAATCTTAATTCAAGAAGATGAAGGGGAATGGAGGTTGCTTCGCGACTATGCGGAAGAATACAAGGATTACAGTTATCAAGAACTTTACCCGATTTCCGACAAAGCATATCTTGATAAGCAAACTATTGATCTCAGCGACTACGCGGACAAGAATGTGAAAGTGGCTTTCAGATATTTGGGAGCAGACGGCGACCTAATGATGCTTGACGCTATTGGAGTAGGATATCCCACGCTTGATGCCGTATGCTATAAGGAGCCTGGAAATGCGCTATACTGGGGTTTTAGCAGTGACGGATATTTCATACAGAATGCAAAGGATATAGCCCTATATCCGGCAAATACCGAAATTACATGGACAAATATATCGGAGGAAGACACTGCGAGCTACTCATGGCAATATGTCAGCCAGAATGCTTCAGGCTTTAGTGCAAACGAAGATGAGGATCATCTTACTCTCACTTATGCCGGAGAACCTCAGGGAGCATTACCCACACTCTATGAGTCTCCCATTTTGACAGCAATTGCTCCGGAACGCATAGATGGAGCGTACCAATCACCCGCTAAGTATTTCCAGGCCGGAGGAAGAGCATCCTTGACCGGAGAAGAAGGAACTATTGACTTTACTCTATTTCAGTTCCCGATGATTAGCCTGGGGCTTGCATACAATAGCGTAACAGATGATAAAATTGGAGCATTAAGCATACCGGTGTATGGCTACAATGAATTTTCAAATGAATACTGGCTCAACAGCATGCTCGATGGATCAGAACCAAAGGAAGGTGATTACTCGCATCTTATCGGCATCGGCAATGTTTATTCCGCTTCGAAAGAGGTGCCTTTGATTGTGAACGGCATAAGCGCGTATGGCTGGGGAAGAATTTGGGATGATGCAGAACTTACCGCTACAATATATGCTCTTGACAGCGATATGCACACAGATTATAGTGCCAACTCAATCATAGCTCGTGCCACTATAAAAGGGGAAGACGTAATTTCGATAGATGTGCAAGGAGCGAAAGATTACATTTATTTGCCATTCAAGTTTGACGAGCCGGTCAAAGTGCAAGCTTCTGCAGAACATCCGGCATTCTTGATTATGCTTGAGGGTTTCAATAGTGATAAGGTGGACTATTTCGCTCCACTGCACAACAATTATCTAAGCAATACAGAGGAATCAGCAGGATATCTGCTACATGAGATCAATATTCAGGGGAAAGGTGAAGGCAGCTATCTGTCTCTTACCAAACCGGAATATGTGGAAAATGGGACTTATTATTCCGATCCCGTCACTTTTGCGATTGGACTGGATGCCGAATATCCGATCGATTCTTCAGCAGTTTCCTCTATAGAAGCCTCAGAGAAACAGATAGAAGGAATTTATGATCTAAACGGAGTAAAGGTAAATTCGACTGCAAATGGAGGCATCTATATAGTGAAGTATTCAGATGGCAGTGTTAAGAAGATCTTAAAATAATATTAGCCCCCCCTGCCCCAAAAGGAGGGGGGATGTTAGTATTGCATATAAATTAAAGGGAGCGCTTTCGGCGCTCCCTTTAATTTATATACATAATTGGGGATTATTTCACAAGGAGTTTGAGAGTGTAGGTGGAGTCAGCATTGCGGACCACTACAGTCACTACATTGCCGTCGACATTTCCAAGTGAGATTGTGTGCTTGCCCTTAGCAATCAGTTTGCCGGTGATGTCGTATACTTCAACCGACTTAAGATTTGTAAGGTCGCCACCCAACTCTATATTTCCATTTTCGTAAGATACCGAAACAGAACCTACAGTGAGTGATTCAACAGCAGATGCATCGCCAACGCTTACGACAAACGGATTAGCAAATGTGCCGACAGGTTTCTCTTCGAATATTGCCTTTGTCTGAGAAATCATCTCCTGATTAGCACTGTTGATGAAGCGGAAGGTGATGACATCACCGGCATTGCCATGAACGTTGATCATCATCATTCCATCAACAGGAACACCGATACCACGACATTCGTCGCCACAGAATGCAGCCACCTCATAGTCGTCGGCAACAGACTCAAGAGAAGCAATCACAGGCATTACAGAAGCATACTTGTGGTTGTCTACCATCCAGTATCCATCAAGAGCAGCCACAGGAGCCTTGGCAGGAACTGCCTTTTCTCTTTCAGGAACGAGATTGTAGGTGAATTCTTTGTCGGAGTTGCTGAAGAACATGTAGCCT
>CAMWQF010000312.1 GCA_947176285.1 uncultured Porphyromonadaceae bacterium | reverse complement strand
GGTATGGGTAAGGGATGCTCATTCCTTGAAGACTACACCCTTAACTTTGATGGTGCAAACAGTTCTATTCTTCAAGCACATATGCTTGAAGTATGCCCGCTAATCGCAGAAGAAAAGCCGCGTCTTGAAGTTCACTTCCTTGGTATCGGTATCCGTAAGGCACAGACAGCCCGCCTCGTATTCACTTCCAAGCCAGGCGACGGCATCACTGCTACTGTGATTGACCTTGGTAATCGCTTCCGTCTCATCGTCAACGACGTGGAATGCATTAAATCAAAACCGCTTCCTAAGCTTCCGGTGGCATCTGCACTCTGGATTCCTAAACCCAACTTCGAGATCGGAGCAGGAGCTTGGATCATGGCAGGCGGCACACACCATTCTTGCTTCTCTTACGACATCACTCCGGAATATTGGGAAGACTACGCAGAAATGGCTGGCATTGAGATGGTGCGTATCGACAAGGACACTACAATGCAAGGCTTCAAGCGTGAACTCCGCTACAATGACGTGTATTACATGCTAAATAAGTAATTTATTATTGTCCAATTAGGCTTATCGGACTAATTAGCCTAATTGGACTTAAAAATTGAAATAACGTGCCTGAAAAGATTAAACAGACAATAGAAGCGGGTAAAGCCATCCTCGGTATAGAGTTTGGCTCTACCCGAATCAAGGCGGTTCTCATCGACGAGAACAATAATCCAATAGCCCAGGGTAGCCACGAATGGGAGAATCAACTTGTCAATAATCTCTGGACATACAGTTTAGAGGCAATATGGTTCGGGCTTCAGGATTGCTACCGTGATCTTCGTGAAGATGTTAAGGCAAAATATGGTATTGAGATAAAGAAGTTGGCTTCTATCGGCATCAGCGCGATGATGCACGGCTACATGCCATTCGACAAGAACGGCAATATGCTTGCTCCATTCCGCACTTGGCGCAATACCAACACCGGAGAGGCAGCTGCAATCCTTTCGAAGGAGTTTGATTACAACATTCCTTTGCGCTGGAGTATTTCTCACCTTTATCAGGCTATTCTGAACGGCGAGGAGCATGTGAAAGAACTTGCATTCCTTACCACTTTAGCAGGATATATCCACTGGCAGTTGACCGGCGAAAAGGTGATTGGCATCGGCGACGGAAGCGGCATGCTTCCTGTGGATCCGGAGACCAAGAACTACAGCAAGAAGATGGTGGAGAAATTCGACAGTTTGATTGCTGACAAGAATTTCGACTGGAAACTCGAAGAAGTGCTTCCGAAGATTCTCGTGGCAGGAGAAAATGCCGGCTATCTTACTGAGGAAGGAGCAAAGCATCTTGATATCTCCGGAAATCTTGAGGCAGGAGCACCACTATGTCCTCCTGAAGGAGATGCCGGGACCGGTATGGTTGCTACTAATGCTGTAAAACAGCGCACCGGCAATGTATCTGCCGGAACATCATCATTCTCTATGATTGTGCTTGAGAAAGAACTCAGCCGCCCATATGAGATGATCGACATGGTGACTACTCCTGATGGAAGTCTGGTGGCGATGGTGCATTGCAACAACTGCACTTCCGACCTTAACGCCTGGGTTGGCATCTTCCGTGAATACACAGAATTGCTTGGGGTGCCTGTTGATATGAACGAGATATTCGGCAAACTCTACAACAATGCACTCAACGGCGATCCTGATTGCGGAGGACTCGTTTCTTATAACTATTTCTCAGGAGAACCTATCACCGGCTTAAATGAGGGGCGTCCATTATTCGTGCGCTCAGTAGCAAATCGCTTCAACCTTGCTAACTTCATGAGAGCCAATCTAAATGCTGCCGTTGCCTGCCTTAAGATCGGAAATGACATTCTCTTTGATGAGGAGAAGATCAAGGTAGACCGCATCACCGGGCATGGAGGTCTATTCAAGACCCCCGGAGTAGGCCAACGTATACTTGCAGCAGCTCTGAACTCACCTATCTCAGTAATGGAAACAGCTGGAGAAGGTGGAGCCTGGGGTATGGCACTTCTTGCCGGGTATCTCGTGAACAATGTCAATGACCGCAACCTTGCAGATTACCTCGAAATGGAGGTATTTGAAGGGAATACCGGCACAAGCATCACTCCTACGGAAGAAGATGTGGATGGCTTCAATCGCTACATCAAAAATTATCTTGAGGCTCTGCCTGTAGAGAAAGCTGCTGTAGAATATTTCAAGTGATGTTTTGCGTGGTGAGTAAAATTGCGTATAGAACTTAAACATTTTTATAATCATAAAAAGCAATCGGGACGCCTACAGAGACGCCCCGATGTTTTTTATCTCTAATTCAGATTTTTATTACCTGATGACTTTTCGCACAGAACCATCTGACATGCGGATGATATTGACACCCTTCTTCAACTCTGAAAGTCGAACACCGTCAAGAGAGAATATCTCTTCGGAAGCAGACTGAGATTCAATTGCACCAACACCGGTCCATGACTCTCCATTATCAATGATATATGTGCATGCATATTCCGGCGCACCATTTAATGATTCATCTAAATAATACGCATATCCAAGGATATATCGTCCATCAGCAGATATATCTGTCGGAATACTGCGACTTGTCATATCTGAAATTCCAAATTTTTCAGCATATTTCGGGTATACGTCAAGGAAAAGCTGAGCTTGAGTTTCATCTGCCTTCATTATGAAGCATCCATAATCAACACGATACATCATAAATCCAATAATCCCAACAAAAGAACCATCATCTGCAATCGCTGTTCCGGTAAGCCCTACATTCTTTTCATCTATCTTCTGCTGCTCATCATAAAGTTTAAGTTCGCGGGTATCTGTGTTATACACAGCAGGGAACGTAAACATGTTTTCATTTCCATCCTGCTCTACTATAAGTTTCGAAGCCGAGCAAAGAATATACTTTCCATTATTGCTGATGGCTTGAGGCATCAAGTCGACAAGAGGCTTTTTATCTAACTCCGACTCGTCAAGGGCACAATAGCGAGCAAATAGCGCATCAGGCTCATAAGATCCATCTTCATTGCGAGTCCATACAATGATAGGACCGAAATTACCTGCGTGTCCTATGATATATTTACCATCGCCACTGATACCTATAGCCATTGAGCCGTCGCCATATGCTCCGGTCATTTCAGCCGGCGGTTCAGGAAGTTTTTTCCAATCAGCGCCATTGACAGAATATGCGGCAAAGGTTTCGTAGTCAGCGGCAACAAGTTTACCCACTTTCACGCTACCGTCGTTTGTAATATCCTCTCCTATGATAAAGACACAATTTTCATCCTCGCTAATCAGTTCCGAAATCTCACCGTTCCAAGAATAGGTGATTCCCATATCGCCTAAAAAGCCGATACCTACTCCATTATTGTCAATATTATGGAGTTCACTGTCTTCAGTATATTCATATTTGTAAATCCCGGTCTGAAGATCCATCGCAAATACGCCTTCTCCGGAGTCTATCATGCCACATACATATCTGCCATTAGGGGAAATGCCGAAGCCGGCAAGGTCCGGCACGTCTATGCCGGGAATACCCTCTCCAAGACTGAGAGTCTTAAGTTCTTCGGCTCCAATAGAGATGCAGAAAGCAAGCGAAAGAACGAAAGATAAAGATTTCTTCATATACATTATATTAAATATTTAAGTTTTTTTGGTATTGAGGCTGCAAGTTATAAAAAAATTTTCAAATAATCAAATATTTTTATGATAACCCTTCTATTTATATAGAAAC
>CAMWQF010000311.1 GCA_947176285.1 uncultured Porphyromonadaceae bacterium | reverse complement strand
GAAGGTTGACCATAAACGAGGATATGGCGTCGCTGACCTTGTCGGGCTGGAAGAATATCTTTTCAGTCTCCATTCCGGCAGGAACGCTGCGCATGAGAAAAGCCATTTCCTTATCCACTGCCTTTCCTACGTCTGGGACTATAGCATCATTTTCCATCGCGACGCAAATGGCGAGAGATGGCTTTCCGTTTACGAAGAATCCGTTACGCTGAGGACTCGCCAGTGTGCGCTCTATCTTTGCGAGGTCGCCAAGACGCATATGGCGTCCGTCTGGGGTATTTATTAGTAGGTTGCGAAGGTCTTCTTCATTGTCTATTCCCTCGTCCACCTGCATTCGTATACGGTCTGATCCGCTTGCATACGCTCCGGCATTGGCAGGTTTCCCTGCCGACTGAAGGGCAAGCATTAACTGCGACGGAATTAATCCGTTGCGTGCAAGTTCTTCCTTGCTTAGTGTAATGTCGATGGTCTCGTCGCGTCCTCCCGCTATTGTCACTCTCTTCACTCCCGGCACTGAAAGAAGTCCTCGCCTTATATATTTAGCGTATTTAAGGAGTTCCGGATAGTCATAACCTTCTCCGGAAAGTGAATAGAATATGCCGTAGACGTCCATCATGTCGTCCATCACCACAGGATCATAGCATCCGGCAGGTAACTGCGACGACATGTCATTTACTTTTCTGCGAAGTTGGTCGAAATGCTGCTCAAGGTCTTCTGTAAGTACCGTCATCTTGAATTCTACCGTGATCATGGCTATGCCGCTCTGGCAGTCCGACTTGATCTTATATACGTCGGGAAGGCTGCGTAGTTCGTCTTCCATTTTCTGGGCAACGTTGAGTTCCACCTCATGTGCTGAAGCCCCTGGATAGGGAACTATGACCATCGCTTGCTTGACAGAAACAGCCGGGTCCTCAAGTTTGGGCATGCTCATGAAGGCGAGTATTCCTGCTATGATTATTCCGAACATGAGCGACCAGAACAATACCCGTCGCTCCATGAAAAATTGTGTTATCCTATTCATAAGAGTCCTCCGACGTTGGTTTTACTCGGTTTTTCTATCACCCTTACTTTTTCTCCCGAAGTGAGCATGGAGACTCCGGCTCTCACCACATTATCTGTGGAGGAAAGTCCTTCCGTAACTTTCACCATACCCCCGTATAGCCCTCCTTCGGTGACAACCGGCTGTGCGGATACAGTGGAGTCGTTTTTCATGATCCATACGTATTCCCTGTCATCGTTTGTGAAGAGGGCAGATGACGGTATAAGCAGTCCTGAATCTCCGTTATCTGACATTTGGATTGTCACTTCTACGTTCATTCCGGCTGTAGCTGATTTATCCTGGTTTCCGGCGAATGCCAGATTCATGCGGTAGAGTTGGCTGCTGTTGGCTTTAGGTATTATGCCGATAAGCCTCAATGGCACCGGTTCATTCCCGAGATATGGGGAGCGACAAGAAATGCTGAAGAATCGATCACGTTCTCCATATGCTGACACCGGAATGTCGCACGTCACTTCCATTCCTCCTGCTGTCATAATTGTAAACACTGGCGTTCCGGCATCCACCATTTCAGCAGCCGAATAACCCACAGACTCCACTATTCCGGAGGTCGGGGCATAGAGTCGGGTGTATGCGAGTTTGTTCTTGTTTGCCTGCAGTTGCACTCCGAGTTGCTTCAGGCCGGCAACAGCCTTGTCGTAGTCGTTTTGCGTCATGCTCTTGTTTTCGAAAAGTCTTCTGGCTCTATCCACTTCCTGGCTTACCTGGTCATATTGTATCTGAAGTGCCTCGACACCGAGTTTATAGTCATCAGCGTCAAGTTCGGCAAGAAGTTGTCCCGAACGTACATGGTCGCCCTCCTTCACGAATATCCGTTTTATCTGGCCAGCCGTCTTAAAGCCAAGACTTACGTTTTCGTTCTCCTTCACTACACCGGGAAATGTCAAGGACGACGATCCATCTACCGGCTTCGGATTACAGATATACACACTATGTGACAATACGCCCGAATCTCCTCCGCTGTTCGAGCATGCGGCAACCATACATGTTAGCAATGCCGCCGATATAATTCCACGTATTTTCATAATCATAAAAATTAGCGTGCAAATTTAGCAAAAAAGATTAAGCGGGGGGTGTCTTATTTGTATCTGGAATTGTTCAAAACTTCTCCTATGCTGCAATTTTTATTAAAATTATTGCCGATTATTGTTGAATTTAGTAACTTTGCAATCTCAATCGAATGTAATAAGACATGAAAAAGGTTGAAGAGGAAAAAAGGCTTGGACTTGATGATCTTCCTGTGTCGGATAATACGCTGACATTAGGAAGCCATTTTTTCATTTCAGATACACTCGCTTCCGAAAGCGGAATGAGCGAGATTGACTTGTTGCCTCTATCCGAGAAGTACCTAAATATGCCTTTTAGGATTAGGTTTACTATGATTTTGCTTTGTCAGAAAGGAAGTCTGAGGATCAGAACGCAGATGAAGGAATACGTTCTGACCAGAGGAAGTATGTTGCTCATTATGGAGGGTGCTATAGGCGAATGTCTGGAGATTTCTGGAGACATTAAGGTTCTTATGATGGCGTTTTCAAGTCGGTTCAAGGTAATGGAGCCGGGGTTCAGGCCAAGCATGGAGATTCTGTCAAAAGTGGAAAAGCACCCTTGCCTTAAACTCAGTGAACTCGAATTTGCTGACATTACGGCGCTTTACACAATAATGCGCCACAGAATGGAAGAATCGGGGTTTCAGGCTGTTGAGGAACTCGCTACAAGTTGCCTGACTACGTTGTTCTATTATATTTCTCAGCATATTGTGGAGGACGGAATCACAAGGACGTACACATCCGGACGGGCGGAGAGCATATATAATGATTTCCTTGAACTTGTGGAATACTTTAGCCTGAAGCACCGGGATCTTGCATTCTATGCCGACAGGCTTTGCATGACTCCCAAATATTTGAGCAGAATGGTACGTGAAGCAAGTGGGAGAGGTCCCAAGGAGTGGATCAATATCCGTATCATGCTTGAGGCAGAGGTACTTTTGCGCGACCGGTCACGTTCCATTCAAGAGATAAGTGATGTCTTAGGATTTCCAAACCAATCGTTTTTTGGTACATTCTTCAAGAAAATGAAGGGTATATCCCCCTCCTCATATCGTAACACTATACGGATAAACTGATGTCTTATTCTTCCGAATCTAATCGATAGCGACTTCGCTCTTTTAACGTATTTGAAGAAGTGTTAATTTGCTTTATTCTACGTTTTTCATTAACTTTGTATCTCAAACATCGTTCCTATGAATATACTTAAAGTCAGCAAGCCATCCGATTACTCTTCCTATTTAGGTGTCACTGACCGTCACCCTCTTGTAAGTATAATAGAGTATGATCGGATATCCCCGGTCCCTACCACTCTGAACGACTATAGCGTCTACGGAATATTCCTTCGTGGCGATGACTTGGTTGACCTTACTTACGGATGCGGTCTGTATGACTATAGGGAAGGCACGTTGCTTGCCGTCGCCCCGGGGCAGTTGGGAGGTGCCGAAGACAATGGAGAGAAGATAAATATTTCTGGATGGGCGTTGCTGTTTCATCCTGACCTGCTTCATGGCACTTCTCTTGAAAAGAAAATCGACAAATTCTCGTTTTTTGATTACAGCATGAATGAGGCTCTACACATGACGGAGGAGGAACGTGAGATTGTGGTCGGGATTCTAAGAAGTATGGAGGCGG
>CAMWQF010000310.1 GCA_947176285.1 uncultured Porphyromonadaceae bacterium | reverse complement strand
TCTAAATCTCAATAATTTCATTGTACTCTTTCAAATTTTAACGGGACAGTAATGAGATTAAGAATAAACTAAAAATGACGTTCCAATAATCCAAATCATTTTTACTACCCATTAATAAATACATTTATTTCGTCAGCATTTTGATATAATACCATATAAATGGCAAAGGAATTATAGTTTTGAGATTGCATTAAATATTCAAAATTGTAATTATTTCACTGTTAAGATACATAAGCAAGGCTTGCTTTCTATTGGAAGCAAGCCTCATAATTACTTACCGGATAACAAAATATTCCACTTTGCGAGTTAATATTACAACTCAGTGTGATGATGAAAAAAATTGCGAAAAAAGTCTCTTCACTTTTACTGTTTTAACCTAATTTTAGTAACAGTACCATCATTAAACACAACAATGAACATACCACCTTGATTAGGTAACTTATCAACTTTAAATCCTGATAAGGTGTATATATCTTTTATGTCATTATAGTCAAGGTCTTTTACCTCTGTTATACCGCAATTAGGTAAAGCACTAACAGTAAATTTTCCCCATGCAGGATTCTTCTCATATGACTCTACACTTTTCTCCGGCACTGTAACAGTACCTATTAGATTTCGATTGTGGACAGAAGAGAAAAAGTACATATATCCGCCATAAACTTCCGGAGGATTCTCAGCATAACAAGTGATATCAATTGAGGTGGCTGCAAATGCTTGATTATATATTCGTTTTAATGTAGATGGCAAGGATATCCTATACAAATGACTGGAAGTGGTCGTGCCACATGGATAGTCGTCTGATAAATTGTATCCGAATTGTTCCACTCCCTCCGGAATTACAAGTCTTCCTTTCTTTCCATTGCCTACGCTTCCAAGTGATCTAATAATATTTCCTTCTGTAGAACCTTCATACTTATAATCCTCAGGAATACGCCATTCAAGGGAATATTTTAGCACCCCCGATATGCCTCCGGAAATTGACAGACAACTAACCGGCAAAGACATTGATTCCATATTGCCGAAAATAAGATTTCCGGATATTTCCCTAAGTCCATCAGGCAATACAACATCTTTTACTCCGTCACTGTTGAAGTAACCGGAAATTTTTGTGATATTATCGGGAACATCAAATGTTTTGAAAGGTCCTTTTACCTCTATGGCAAGAGTTTCGACACCTTTCTCAATAATTAAAGACTCAAGATTCGGGCAATTCAATATCAAATCACTTCGATCCAATAAATTTCCCGGCACCGTAATACCCCTTACTCCTATATTATCAAAAGCAGAACCGGTTCGATAGTCTCCGTCATCAAATACTTCAAGAGTATAAGGAATGACAAGCATTTCTTGATCATTTAAACAACCATAGAAGGCAGCTGAACCAATATATCTAAGACCCATCGGAAGATTAATGCTTTCAAGACCAGACTTCCAAAAAGCCCAATTTCCAATATATTTCGTATTTTCAGGAATTTCAAAAGACTTTAGTGATACACATTCACTGAATGCTCTTTCTTCAATATAAAACTCCGAAGCAACAGGTGATGAGGCAAAGGTGACAGATTCAAGACTTTCAGACCCTCCAAAACATCTTTCCGGTATTCCTTCAAGTGTTTGAGGCAATACAATAGATTTCAAATTTGATTGTCCAATACTATACATCTTTATCGGTTGATCATCGGAGCGTGGTTCAAATTCAAGTATCATCAACTTTGAATCAGATATCCTGGGTAAAAATCTCACATCAGGACCCACAATGATTTTAGCAGCATATTTTATTGAAATAATTTCCTCACCAGCATCAGGCACATTATAATATACTTTTGTTATACCATCGCAATCCCCAAAAGTGCCGTCAGACAGACCCTTTATATTGGAGCCAAGTGAGATTTCTGTTAGTTTACTGCAACCGGAAAACGCTCCATCTCCTAAATATTCAAGAGACTGAGGAAGGTTTATATATTTTAGTCCTTTACAAGAAGCGAATGCTCCTCCACCTATTTTTACTAATCCTTCTGGAAGGTTTATTTCCTCTATTTTTGTTGAACAAAAAGCCTCTGCACCGATAGTCTTAATAGATGAAGGCAAAGTAACAGTATATGAATCTAAATTTGAATTATAAAAAAGTTTACCACAGATTCCGACAGTGCCATCCTTAATTACGACTTTTGTAGGTATTTCATCCTTTTTTATCTTGTAAGCAAACTTCTCAAGGTAAAACACTCCATTTTCATATCCTTGCGATTTTAGAGCATCATTAAGATATGGTGTAAAATTAAATGCATCCTCGCCCAATGAAATTAAAGATTCCGGTAATTTTACTTCACTCAGTTTAGTAGAATTAAAAGCATTATCTCCAATTGATTCCAACATATTTCCAAGGATAATGCCTGATATTCCAGTGCAATAAAATGCATATCTTGGAATAGATTTTAGATTTGATAGATTTACACCCCCCGTTATTTTTGATTTAACAAATGCTTCTTCTCCGAGTTCTGTCAAAGAAGAAAGATCCATAGTCTGTAATGCATTATTATAAAAGGCATACGCTCCTATTTTCTCAGGTATTAAAGTTGAGAAATCATTAAATGCGCATTCACTGAAGGCATAGCCGCCAATTTCCTTGATATCTGAAAAACCGGGAATCTCTATAGAGGTAAGTTTCTCGCAATTAAAGAATGCAGCATACCCTATTTTATCCGATGCAGTTTTATACACAATTCTCTCTATATTTTTATTATGAGCAAGAGCATAATCATTAGGTTTGGCAAACACAGGCATAAAAACTTCTTTATATGGTGTCTTTTCTCCTATTAGTGCAGCAAGAGAAGTGGTGTACCAGGAGAATTTATCAGTTCCGCTAACAGACCAGTCTGGATCGTCAGAAGTTCTTACTACTTCTTCCCGTGAAGAATAGTAAAAACGATACAAATTTGAACCTGAACCAATTCCAGATACAGAAGAATAAGGAGTACTCTCGTCCTCAATACATTCAATTTCTGAAAGATCGAGAGTATCCACAGTTAGCAATACTCCGTGGGGATTATTGATCAGTTTAAGATCCGAGCCATTTAGAGTGCCTTTAATAATAAGATGGCTAATGCTTGACTCATCACAATATAGCAGGGATTCTTCTAACTGTCCCGGTGTTGGAACCGTCACTATGACAGGTTCAGGATTGCTTCCAAAAGCTTTAAGCATGACCGTTGTCAACGCAATAATCAATAGCAATTTTTGTCTCATAATGAATTTTTCAACCCTAGGTTCCCTGAGTCAGGTTATTTGCAATTAAATATAAGAAAAGTGGGGAACTTTACAACTTCTTTGAAGTCAGGAAGGCATCGCCAAACGCCGTTACAGGTTCAAAGAAGAGAATAAATGCCCCACTGGTCCGGGTATCTGATCATAGCCGTCGCGGCTACGAATAGGTACGACGAAACAGAAGAGCGTCTTATCCTTCTTTATCCCCTGTTGTTAAAGATTTGGCGATTTTTCCCAACGGGTAAAGAAAGCAGTACGCTTTTCTTAAGTCAGCGGTATTTCTCCTCCACTGACTATGCAAAGTTAAACATATTTTCCCAAATGGCAAAATATATTCAGGGCATTTATTTATAATACCAACTCAAAAATTGGCTATAAATCCTCTATCCAACTCTATGTTAGGTAACTGCAATCCGGCAAATCCACTTATTATTTCAATCCAGGACTTAACGGAATGCGGAAATTTGCCATTAGTTTGATTCCGGAATTTTCGACAAGGATATTTTTC
>CAMWQF010000309.1 GCA_947176285.1 uncultured Porphyromonadaceae bacterium | reverse complement strand
TAGCCGGTCCTATTTGGGATCTTGTATGCTACAACAGGGAGAAAACGGACTATACATTCAAAATGAAAGTTCACTATGGGTTTACCCCACACTGGATAGGTGAGATTATTCAGTATGACAGCTTTTGCAAGACTGTTGCAAAGGTATGGGAGGAAATCTATCCTGCGAGACTCGCAGAAATCTATGATTACATAGACGAAACCGTGCTGCCTCTTGCATCGGCTTGGTCCAATGATTGTGAGAGATGGAATGAAGATCCCTCCCAAACCGCAGAACTCAGAGCAGACAGAATAAAGACAGCCCTCAGCCGGAATATCGCTTGGTTTAACTCACATATTCCGGAGAGTCCACACGCATCTCAAGTTTTGGCTAAAACTGCAGAGGAAACTTCCCAAGTGAAAGTTTATAATCTTCAAGGAATACTTATAGGTGTTTTCAAGGATCGCAATTCAGCATTATCACAACTCAAAAGTGGAATTTACATCATAAATGGTGCGAAAACTAAGATACCATAAGTTATAAGCCTCAAATATATTCATTTGCTTGATGACCTTATTATTACCATATAAACTACCACAAAGAATACGAGAAAAAACCGAGACAAATCATTAGCTTAGGAATAGAAATGGCATGAAAAAAATATCAGAGTATTTACGAAACCACAACTTTGTAACTATAGTGTCAGCCATAATATTTATGGCGATCATCTCTTTAGTCTATTTCTTTCCCGACGATATACAGGGAAACGTATTACAGCAGCCTGATACCAAACAGGGTCTGGCAGTAGGTCATGAGGCAAAGGTATTTGAGGAAAGTACAGGAGAAGTGACACATTGGACCAACTCGCTTTTTGGAGGAATGCCCATGTTTCAGATTTCGCCTACATATCCTTCCAATAAATTATTTGGCTGGTTGACACAGTTTATTACGTTAGGCTTGCCTGCTCCTGCAAATATACTTTTCTTGATGATGATAGGGTTCTTCATCCTCTTATTGTCTTTGAAAATGAGATGGTATGTGTCCTTAATCGGGGCAATAGCATGGGGGTTTTCAAGCTATTTTATGATACTTATTGGAGCCGGTCATATATGGAAATATCTCACACTGGCATACATTCCCCCGACAATAGCCGGAGTCGTGCTGTGCTACCGAGGAAAATATCTGTTGGGATTGTCATGTGCAGCCTTATTCGGAATGATGCAATTGGCAAGCAACCATGTACAAATGACGTATTATTTCCTTTTTGTTGTCTTTGGTTTTGTCTTATACTATTTCATAGAAGCCAGAAAAACAAGAAACCTGAAGGGGTGGTGTTATGCGACAGTATGCTTGATATTTGCGGGTATCCTGTCAGTATCAGCAAATCTCCCCAGTCTATATAATACCTATGAATATTCCAAGGAGACAATAAGGGGGAAGCATACAGACCTTTTAGACCTCAATACCCCAACTCCTACTAATAAGAGAGGGCTTGATAAGGATTATATCACGCAGTATAGCTACGAGATACCGGAAACATTCAGCCTACTGATACCGAATATTAATGGCGGGGCAACAAATATACCCATGAAAGGGCAGATTGTTCCCAAGACATTAGCGCAATTGGACAAGGCGGAAGAATTATATAGCAAAGGGGAAATAAGTCCTCAGACAGCACAAAACCTAAATTACCTATATCAGTATTTTGGTGGACGTGAAGGTACTAATGGTCCCGTATATGTCGGTGCCTTGATTGTCGCACTTTTCCTGTTGGGCTGCTTCATTGTCAAGGGGCCAATCAAATGGATTTTGCTGGGGCTTACTATACTGTCGGTTTTCTTGGCATGGGGTCGGAACTTTATGCCACTGACCGATTTATTCATAGATTACTTTCCTATGTATAACAAATTCAGAACTCCGGAAAGTATTCTTGTCATTGCCCAGTTCACCATGCCGTTGCTCGGATGTATGGCACTGCAACGAATTTTCAGTATAGATAAGAAAGAGTCATGGCAGCTTTACAATAAGCCAATAAAATTGAGTTTCTACTCTACGATATTTCTCTGTGTCATAGGCATTGCTTCTCCCGGAATATTCGGAAATGTCATTCCTGATTATGAAATAGAGATGGGAATTAACCAATTTCCAGAGCTTTATAGGACTGCTGAAAAATTAAGATATGCCATAATCAGGGCTGATGCGTTACGTTCCGGAGTATTCCTGATGTTAGGCTTTGGAGTAATGTTATTGTATTACAAACGCCGGATAAAACTGTCATATTCAATTCTATCTATTGGATTATTGGTGTTGTGTGATTTATTTTTCATCAGTAAGAGATATGTAAATCATGATTGTTTCATGCCGGACGAAAGTAACTCAGAAACGGTGTTCCCTTTGTCGTTTGCCGATGTGGAGATACTGAAAGACTCAACCATGAATTACCGTGTAATGGATTTCAAGCGTTTTGCGAGTCCCGATCCATCCTACTATCATAAAATGATTGGTGGTTATCATCCTGCTAAACTTACCCGGTATCAGGACATAATTGATTATTATTTCAGTGGCGAAAGGGACTTCAGCAACGTGCTGAATATGCTGAATACCCGCTATATAATCGAGGATCCTGAAAAAGCGCCCTATTATAATAGTTCTGCAATGGGAAATGCTTGGCTTGTTGACAGCGTACTGTTCGTTGACAATGCAAATGAGGAAATATCTCAGATTGAAAATATTGATTTGTCTCAATTTGCTGTTGCAGACAGGAAATACTCGACAACAATAGGAAACTCTGTTCAAAGAAATCCGAATGACACCATTTTTGAGACGTCATATGCTCCAAACAGACTGACATACACATCCAAAACAGCCAAAGGCGGAATTGCGGTGTTTTCAGAGGTTTATTTCCCTTGGGGATGGCATGCAACCATAGATGGGAAGCCTGCCGAGATTGCCCGTGTAAACTATATTCTTCGTGCGCTCCAACTTCCTCAGGGGGAGCATGAAGTTGAAATGTGGTTTGATCCGCAATCGGTACATAATACTGTAATAATAGCTTACATAAGCATTATTGTGATTTATATCTTGTTGTTGTCAGCATGTGTGATAGCTATAAAACGCAGTCGTCAAAGAAGTAAATAATATATGTTTTTCAGAAAATGATGAAATAGTGTTAACCTTCGATTAAATAAGATGCAAAAAAGACACACTGATAGACAGCGATATTTTTGTGAGCTTGCACAAACAAGCGAGAAATATTTTATTCCTTATATCAAGAATTTCCTTGATATGAGTAATCCATTGTCAATACTCGAAGTTGGTTGCGGTGAAGGTGGAAATCTTTTGCCTCTTGCTCAGCATGGGCATGAGGTTGTCGGGATTGATATATCATCAAACAGAATAAAGGATGCTATTTCTTTTTTTAAGAAAGAAAACGCTGAGGCAAAATTTTTCTGTGCTGACATATTGAAGTTTGAGGAATACAAAGGTCATTTCGATCTTGTAATATGTCACGATGTCATAGAACACATTGACAATAAACAGGAAATGCTTGATAGGATTGAATATTTTATGAAACCCACAGGTATTCTCTTTATTGCATTTCCGGCTTGGCAAATGCCTTTCGGTGGGCATCAACAGATATGCCATAGCCGTTGGGTATCTAAACTCCCATATATACATCTTCTTCCAAATGTGTTATACAAGATGATACTTTCTTGCGGAGGAGAGAAGGAAGATTGCATTAAAGAATTGATTGATATAAAATCAACAAAAACCACAATAGAACATTTTGAAAA
>CAMWQF010000308.1 GCA_947176285.1 uncultured Porphyromonadaceae bacterium | reverse complement strand
TTCTTCTTCAAGCATCTTAATCTCAGCGGTAAGATAACGAACAGAAGCCTAATGAGAGAAGAGCGACTTGAAGTGCCTGTCCGTGCATTGAGAGAAGCGCTGATCAATGCCTTGTGTCATCGCCAGTGGGAGAAACAAAATTTGACAATAAGTATTGCAGTTTATGACGACCGCGTAGAGATAGCCAATCCCGGTGTTTTCCCACCCCAGATTCCGATAGATAAGATAAAAGAATCGCATGAGTCATATCCCTACAATCGTAACATGGCGCAAGCCCTCTACCGCTCAACCTTCCTTGAAAGCTGGGGCAGCGGCATTCACCGCATCATCGAAGCCTGCCGCGAGCAAGGAGTCGAAGACCCGACATGGCGTTGGGACGGTGGCTTCGTCTACGTCACCTTCAAACGACCAACCAAGTTGGACTCTCATACCGCTCAACTATCGACCAAGCAAGAGGACGAACCGCTCAACCACCGCTCAACCACCGCTCAACCACCGCTCAACTACCGTCCAAGTACCGCTCAGGTTCAAAAACTCATTCTTTCGATGAATGAGGAATATATGACAATGAGTGAGTTAATGGAGTGTGTGGGATTAAAGCACCGTACCACATTTCGAGAGAATTACTTACTTCCTGCCATAGAAGATAACGCCATAGGGTTGTTATATCCCGATGTTCCCAATCATCCGAAACAAAAATACTATCTTACCGAGAAAGCTAAAGCTTGGAAGGGGAAAAATGGCAACAATTAATTCAATACCTACAAATATGGAGAACAAAAACACAATGGAAGAATATCAAAATTTCCTTAAAGAAGGAGGCAACATTATTAAGACTCGTGATGATCGTGATCTTATATGGGTTGCTGGTAATGGTGTTATACAAAATCAGGAAGACTGCGATTGGGGTATAGAAGAGACCGATGTTATAGACAATCGGATTTTCCGCAAAAGAATTGAACCGTGGTTGACATCCTTGTTCCAATCTGAACATCTATCCTTGTTATGCGGGTCTGGAATATCCAATGCAATAAGTTTCAAAGCAGGAGCTAACGGAGGGGCATCCATGGCTGCTAAGAAATTCAACACTTTCAAGGATGAAATAGAAGAGGCAGCTTCAGCAACTGCAGAGGCTTGCGGGCGAGATAAAGGTAATATTGAAGACCAAATAAGAACAGCTAACGACTTATTACGCGGACTCAAAATACTAAGGAAATCAGAGGAAGCCAAGACTCTTGAAAGTGAGCTAACCGAAAAAATTAGAGACTTTGCTCAATCAATTCTAAATACTGAGAGAGCCATTGCTATTGTAAAGGAAGAACAACGTAATGAGGCCTATGCCGTTTTGGTAAACTTTATTCTAAGTTTTGCGAGCAGAACGGGAAACAGAGAACGATTAAACATCTTCACAACAAACTATGATCGGCTCATTGAGGTGGGAGCTGAGTTAGCAGGCATTCATCTAATGGATCGGTTTGTTGGTACAATGATGCCAATTTTCAGATCCTCGCGCTTGAACTTAGACCTGCATTATAATCCCCCAGGAATACGGGGTGAACCCCGCTATTTAGAGGGCGTGGCACGAATATCCAAACTTCACGGTTCGATAGACTGGATACAAAACAAAGGCGAGATAAGGAGAATGGGGTTACCGTTTGGAGCTGAGGATATAACTCCATATTTACAGGCACCTGGATTATATGGAGCAGATGCTCTAAAATTAATGATTTATCCTAACTCTGCTAAAGATCGAGAAACCGCGGAATATCCTTATGTCGAACTATTCCGTGATTTTGCCGCATCCATATGTAGACCTAATAGTGCTTTAGTGACCTATGGCTATGGATTCGGAGACGAGCATATCAACCGTGTTATTCAAGACATGCTCACTATTCCGTCAACACATCTGGTTATTATTTCATATGACGATCCTATAGGACGTATTTTCCAATTCTACAATAATTCACCACATCGCACTCAAATATCGGTACTGATGGGAAAGACTCTGGGAGACATTACGAATCTAACTAATGATTATCTGCCTAAAGCTGCCATTGACAGAACTACCATTCGTATGGCTGAATTGTTGCAGCGCAGATTCGGAGCATCTTCAAATGCCTCCGAGAATATGACTCGTTCAACCTCAGAATCTTCAAATTCAGCAGAAGAATCTAAGAATATTAAAGACTAACCATGACTTCCCCTATTGAACGTTTAGCATCACTAAGAGTCGGTACAGTTGAGTATATTTCTCCTGATAAAATCGAAGTACAACTAGATATTGACACTCCAGATAATGTCGCCTTAAACACAGGCTATCCAAGAAATTTTCCTCGCATCAATGGT
This sequence comes from uncultured Porphyromonadaceae bacterium, assembly GCA_947176285.1. GTDB lineage: Bacteria > Bacteroidota > Bacteroidia > Bacteroidales > Muribaculaceae > Lepagella. Next base: position 1,430 of record CAMWQF010000308.1, on the reverse strand, counting down.
TTTGTAATGATTCCGATTGACCTCGGCTTTGTGGTTGGACAGGTATCATGGATAACCATTCAACGTTCTCCGTATCCAAAGCGAAGAGGTTTCCAAGATTTCGGTCTTATTGATTTACCATTTCCTTTGAGAAGAATGGAACTTCAACCCGTAGGTACACTGTGTGCCAACGGAAAGGGATATAAATTTAAGCGTGGCTTAGAGACTTTCCCGTCAGTAGGTGATATAGTTATCCTTCCCACTGAAGATCAATTACATGCCATTATTGAATCCGGGGATAACAGACGCGTCTATATTGGCAATAGTCCATTATTAGGGAATGCAAAAGTAATGATTGACCCTGACCGTCTTTTCGGGAGACATCTTGCTGTGTTAGGAAATACAGGAAGTGGTAAATCCTGTTCCGTCGCCGGCCTAATCCGTTGGTCTATCGAAAGTGCAAAAGCGAAAATCGTTGATTCTAGTAAAACTGTCAACAGTCGGTTCATTATTCTAGATCCCAATGGCGAATACAGTAAGGCATTTATGGATAAAGAAGATGCAAATGTATATACTGTCAATGTTGAAGAGAACACAAACCAAAAACAATTGGAAGTCCCACTATGGCTATGGAATACAGATGAATGGTGCGGCTTTACTAAAGCATCCCCTAAGACTCATCGAACCACTATTGTGCATGCTTTGAAATCTGTGAGAAGTGGAGTGGCTTTTGAAAGTCAGTCAAAACCAAGAGAATTAGCTAACATTATTCGCACTATTATTGATACAATAGAGATTGAGAAAGCTTCTGGAAGTCCTTGGGGAAAATTTCCACTCCCCAAAAACTTCCACCAAACCTTTGAAAAATGGACATCTGATATAATAAGTCAAGAAGAATATTCTGAAGCACTTAAAGCTACCATTCAAGCATTTCAAGTAAAGGCACGAGAGCTGATTGCTGCTCGTTCTATACCATATCCTCATTACAATTATACTAAAAATGAAATTGATGAGATTCTAAGTTTATTAAGAGCGATATATTCTGAGGCAGGAGGACGAGAAGAAGAATTTCTTCCGACGGATGAGGATAGTCCTATCCCATTCACCGGAGATAATTTCATACGTTCTATAGAGGCAAATGCCGAGATTTTGAGAACTTCTGACTACATAGTTACTCTTATGCCTCGTATAAAGACTTTACTTTCTGACGTACGAGTACAGAAAGTTATAGATAATGCTAGTCTCAATTTGGAAGGCTGGCTTAACAACTACATCGGAACGAATAATCACGAATCTCTGACTATCATTAATCTCTCTCTTCTCCCGTCCGATGTTACAAGTATTGTCACAGCAGTTGTTGCCAGACTAGTATTTGAAGCGCAGCAACGTTACTTGAAAATAAATAAAAAATGTTTACCAACAGTCTTAGTGATGGAGGAGGCGCATTATTT
>CAMWQF010000307.1 GCA_947176285.1 uncultured Porphyromonadaceae bacterium | reverse complement strand
GCTTATCGGGGTTTATTCCCGATTGCGAGTGCAAAATTACAACATTTTTTTGAACTGACCAAATTTTTTAATAACTTTTTTCAAAAAAAAATAGCGGATTTTTCAGAATAGAGATTTCCTTATTCAGGTTTCGCCTGTAGAAATTCTTCATGATAAGAATCGAGTATATGACGGATTGCATCCCCTATCTTAATATAGTCGGCTTGAGTAAGGTTGGCAAGAGATGCCCTGACACTCCAATCCGGTCCGGCAAATCCACTGCCATTCAGGAGCACTACCGATGTCTCTTTGGCAAGACGCAACACGATATCGAGAGGTTCATGTGTATTCTTAAGCCATTCGCAGAACTCATCACCATAGAATTTCTTTCCCCAAACCATTATATCAATCTCAGAGTAATAACCGACACGGTCAGAATCTTTGACAAGGGTCAGACCTGCCGACTTCCAAAGAGACTCCAAACGGCGTTCTATCATATCCTGCATAACCTTCTTGTAGGCATTATCCTTATCTACAAGGCACATTAGTGCAAACAAATCCATCTGTATTTGCTGAGGAGTAGAAAGACCGGCAGTATGGTTAAGCGCAACTGATCGGGAGTCTGCCACAAGGCGGTCGATAAACCTAATGGCTGAAGGATCAGGCGAAAGCGAACGATAGCGTTCAAACAAATCCTTACGCTGGATTTCAGGCTCAACTGCGAGCAGGCGGTCATAGATATTATCTTTCGCAAGAGCTATGACTGCGAGTCGCCACCCGGTGGCACCGAAATACTTTGAGAACGAGTAGACGCAAAGCGTATTCTGGGGAAGTTCATACATAAGCGATCGGAAATCCTTGGCAAAAGTGCCGTAGACATCATCGGTGACAATCATAAGATTAGGGTTGTCGTGCTTCACGATATCCACAATCTTCTTCATGCATTCGGAATCAAGTTTATACGATGGCGGATTCGACGGATTGACAAGACATAAAAGTTTCACGCTCGGATCACGAAGTTTGTCGAGTTCAGAGTCAGGATACTGCCATGTATGCAGACCCTCCTTGTCCATCTGCGAAGCAGAAATATTTATGACATCAAACTCATAACGATCCAATTCCGGAATTTCGAGATAGGGAGTAAATATAGGAGTCATGAGCGCAATCTTATCATGCTTGTTGACAAGGTGGTTGGCTTGAAGCGAATCAAAAATGTAGCACATTGCTGCAGTACCACCCTCAGTAGCGAATAAATCGTATTCCCTTCCAAGTCCCGGAGCATTATTACCCATCTCCTGAGCCATATAGGCGCGCACTATCTCTTCGGAGTGCTCCAACATACGTACGGGAGTGGGATATTGATCACCAATAATTCCCTCTGCCCATTCATAAGCCAGCGAGTCAGGTTCGATGCCGAGAGTATCGGTACAGTAATTTATAGCCTCATTAAGCAGAATGGCTCCAGGCGATGCAGAATTGACCATAAGGAAATGGTTGAGTCTCTCCATAGAACCCTCGCTTGCAGGAATTCCGGCAACACCAGGGTCCGCCTTGTAAACACGAGTACACTCAGCCAGTGCCCATTGTCCCAACAAGAAGAATGCCTCTCGTGGAGCTGTAGCAATCCAGTCGGGATTGCCGCGTCCTGCATTGAGAAACTGTCGAGTAGACTTTCGAGCATCCTTCTTCGCGAGGTCAATAAGTGTATTCTTTATTTCAAACGGACTCATCTTTGCGAGTTCACGTTCCTTTGATTTTACATTGGATTTCATATCTTGTTTTTTTAATAGTAATGCATAATTAATAATGATTAATTCATAATTGTTTGACGATGAATTTCAGCCAAAAATATTTTAAATAGATTATATATTACCTAAAAATCACTTATACAGCTAATCCTAATTAGATTAGCACCATCGCCAATCCACAAAGTATCAACAAGGTATTGCCTATTGCATACGTCACGGTATAGCCCATAGCCGGAACTGTTGATTGCAGAGAGTCTTGAATGGCACCAAGAGCTGCGGTAGTGGTTCTTGCTCCAGCCACGCAACCGAGTGCTATGGCAGGATGGAACTTAAATATCTTTCCTGCTATTAAGACTCCAAGTATTAGCGGGAGGCCAGTAGCAAGAATACCTGCCACAAGCATCTGCCATCCTACCTGCTGGAGTCCGGAGATAAACGTCGGGCCAGCGGAGATTCCGATTACGGCAATAAACATATTAAGGCCTACATTATTGAATACCCATACAGCAGAATCCGGAATCCTTCCGAATGTAGGATGTTTCGAACGGAGCCATCCGAGAACAAGACCGGCTATTAGCGCGCCTCCACTCGTGGAGAGGCTGACAGGGATGCCTCCCAAATGGATAGTGATAGCACCGATCAATGCACCTATTGCTATACCTAAACCGACGAATACCATGTCTGAAGCAGTGGTGGGTTTATCGGCATATCCTATGTATGATGCCGCTGCATTGACATCTGCAACAGGACCACTTATAGTAATTAGATCCCCTCTCTGCATACGAGTAGACGCAGTAACAGGGATCTCAACATTTCCACGCTTAATACTATCGATGACTACACCTTTCGTATGATCCGATTCTCGGAAATCTGCAACCGTAGCACCCACCATATATTTTGATGCCACCATCACCGGAATCCTTTCGACCGGGAAAGAGAGGAGGGCGGAATCTGATATCTCACTGCCAAGCCAAGTTTCATCGTCTATGACGAATTCACGTCTTCCCGATATCACCACGTCATCCCCTTTTTTCACTACAAAGTCATCTGCCGGCTGCCCGGTTATCTCGGAGCCTCTTCTTACGCGCTCCACAAACAGGCGCCTCCCCTGCTTTTCCAAATAATCTTCTATTTCCTTTACAGTACGTGGCGAGTCAAACCAAACACCATCTACTTTATAAGCCCGATATACTACCGGTCGCCAAGCATTTACAAGCGAGGGGTCTGATGTCGACGGATCTTGATTCATGCTTCGTTCGAGGTCCTCGGTCTGCTGCCTGACTTTCTTGAGTCCCCCCAATAGCATAGGACCAACAGTGCCGAGCAGCCATGCCGAACCAATGGTGCCGAATATGTAAGTCACCGCATAAGCAACAGGGATGATGTTTGTCCAGTCTGTTTTATCTGCCGCAGATGCGTCAAGAGTCTGTATAGTATCGTCTGCCACTCCGATCACAGCAGATATGGTCTGAGCTCCGGCAAAAAGTCCTGCTGCCTCCCCTCTGTTGTAGTTGAACAGTTTTGCGACTCCTAGCGTACAAGCCAGCACCACCAGGCACATGACAACAGCAAAAAGCACCTGTTTCAAGCCAGATCCTTTAAGAGAGGCAAAAAACTGAGGTCCTACACTGTAGCCAATGGCAAACAGAAACAGAAGGAAGAAAACTTGTTTGAGAGGGCCGGGCACCGGAATGTCAAGTTGTCCAACAAGAACACCTACAAGAAGCACCGAGGTCACAGTGCCGAGTGAAAAAGTCTTATATTTCAACTTTCCAATCCAAAAACCAATTCCAAGAGTGAGGAAGATCGCAATTGCAGGATTGTCACGCAGCGTCTTCACAAGCCAGTCGATAAATTCCATAGCAAAGGAAATTAATGTTTTTCATAGAAAAGGCCTCAGTAGCAGAGGTCTCCAAATATATAATAAAAACGAAAATTTCGAGAAATGGTTTAGGGAACAAGGAGTTTAGAAGGTTTAACCAATTTATAATTTATAGTTTTTCAAGGGAAATGGTGGGATTTAACTATTTTTTTATTAATTTTGCATCTGAATCAAAAATCTATACATACCC
>CAMWQF010000306.1 GCA_947176285.1 uncultured Porphyromonadaceae bacterium | reverse complement strand
GAAACGAGCGCGTCTACCATTCCGCCACCTGGGCTTTGCGACTGCAAATTTAATGCTTTTTCCCGAACTTTCAAAATATTTTCCCTTTTTTCTGCAAATTTCCCTTTCTTCTCACGCATTTCCTACATCTTCGTAATAAATTCCTTTACGCCAAATGTTAATTAATAAACTGACAATTCACAATGAATATCTTAAACACTATCAATGACTGGCTCTGGAGCTATCTGCTCATCGGGTTGCTGCTGATAGCGGCTGTATGGTTCACATTCAAAAGTCGTGGGGTTCAGTTCCGCATGTTTGGTGAGATGTGGAGGCTTCTGGCTGCATCCGGCAAAAAGGAGGGAGACGGCAAGAAAGACTCCCACCATACTGTTAGTTCATTCCAGGCTTTCGCCGTGTCGATTGCTTCTCGTGTAGGCACGGGAAACCTTGCCGGAGTTGCAACGGCAATCGCTATCGGTGGTGCCGGATCGATATTTTGGATGTGGGTTATTGCACTTCTCGGTTCCGCCTCCGCTTTTGTAGAGTCTACTCTTGCTCAGTTATATAAGGTAAGAGGTGAAAACTCCTTCAAAGGTGGTCCGGCATACTATATTCAGAAAGGTCTAGGAAAAAGATGGTGGGCGGTAATATTTGCCGTCCTCATATCCATCACATTTGGACTCGCTTTCAATTCGGTGCAGTCAAACACAATGACAGCCGCCGCTAAAGTCTCTTTCGGATGGGATCCGCTAATAGTAGGAGCCATAATCACCATTGCTTCAATGCTGGTAATCTTCGGTGGCATTCAAAGAATATCAAGATTCAGCGAGATAGTAGTGCCGGTAATGGCAATTGCCTATATTCTTCTCGCTCTCTTCATCTTGATAATAAACGTTGGCAAGATTCCGCATATGTTCGCTACAATCGTAAGCGAGGCTTTCACTGGAAGCGCAGCCCTTGGAGGGGGTGTCGGAAGTGCCTTGTTGATGGGAATAAAACGAGGTCTATTCAGTAATGAGGCAGGGGAGGGGTCTGCTCCTAATGTGGCGGCTACAGCATCTGTTAGCCATCCGGTGAAACAAGGGCTTCTCCAGTCTCTGGCAGTGTTCACCGATACTTTGCTCATCTGCACTTGCACGGCTTTCATCATCCTAATGAGCGGCATATATGAAAACGGCGAGAGCGGCATCGCTCTCACACAATCGGCTCTTGAGTCGGAAGTGGGAAGTATTGGAAGCACATTCGTGGCTGTCGCTGTATTCTTCTTCGCATTCACCAGCATTGTCTCCAATTACTATTATGGAGAAACCAATCTGCAGTTTATCAGCAGTAAGAAATGGCTTGTTACGGCTTACCGCATACTTGTAGGATGCATCGTTATGGTCGGTGCTGTCACTTCGCTTGAGTTTGTATGGGGCATGGCAGACATTTTCATGGGCCTAATGACTCTCTGCAATCTGTTGGCGATTTTCCTCCTCGGCAAATACGCTATGCGGCTGCTCAGAGACTATCAGGCTCAGCGCAAAGCCGGCAAAAACCCGGTCTATCACAGTTCGACAATTCCCGAAATAGCCGACGAAACAGAATGCTGGGATTCAACTGATAATCAGTGATAGTGTGTCATTGGAAGGAGACTTCCTTGAAGGCATACGTACGTACTGTGCCATCTGCAAGCCGAAGTGAGATCGGACCATGCGAGGCAATGCTTTCAATTTTAGCGTCGAAACTTTCTCCGGTTGCTGTGTCGGTAAAAGGATACAAATTTCCATCCCCTCTCCAAAGGTTTTTCATAAATTCATCATGAAGCCTAACTCTTTGTTCAGGATCATTTATCCTTTCCAGCCTGCGCTCAATTATATCGGCTACTTCTTTTTCAAGTAAAGGTAAGTCATAAGTCTCTCCGGTAATTTGCTTCATGGAAACGGGATTAGGGGCATCGCTGAGAAAGAGGGTCTGGTTTACGTCTATCCCGACTCCTATAACCGAATATGTGACGGTATCTCCCATAACGGAATGCCTTATAAGTATTCCGCAGATCTTCCTGTCGTCGACATAAATATCATTAGGCCACTTCACTTTTGCTTCGATCCCATGGTTCGCAAGGAAATCAACCACGGCAAGAGCCACAGCTTCAGACATGGAGAATTGTGCCATAGGCGGCAACCCTATAGGACGGTAGAATACGGAGAATGTGAGGTTTTTTCCGGGTTCTGCTTCCCATGAATTGCCACGCTGCCCTTGCCCTGCCGTCTGTCGATAAGCCGTCACCATCACCGGTGCTTCTAATTCCCACACATTACGCATTATATACGCATTTGTGGAATCCACCTCCTCCAAATGTATGAAACGCATCTTCTTGTATATTCTAATGCCAATAACTTTACAGATTTATTGAACGTAAGAAAGCATGCTCCGCATGCGCCCCACGCCGTCTATAACTAACACCCATAATATTATAAAGTCAAAGTTCGGCTTCCATCCGGCTTTTCTTCAATATCAACAAAGAGTGTATCTTCAGGAAGAATATCCTCAATATTCTCGGTCCATTCCATAAGGCAGAGATTGCCGCTATCCCAATAATCCTCAATGCCTATGTCATACGCTTCAGCAGATGACTCAAGCCTATAAAAGTCAAAATGATATACCGTCTGTCCCGTAGCCGAAGAATGATATTCATTGGCTATGGCAAATGTGGGCGACGATGCTTCGTCGTCCATCTTCAATTGACGCATCATCTCCCCAACCAACGTGGTTTTCCCGGCTCCCATCTTTCCTCGGAGAGCAATAATCTTCCTGCTCCCTATTGTCTTAAGCAACTCTGAAGTTGCGGCAGGTAGATCTTCAATATTCTTTATGATTATTTCCATCTTAAAATCTAATTCTTACTTTATAACAATTATCATATGCAATATGGACAACTGGAAATTCCCAACAAAAGCGAAACGTACATCATCAATTCCTTTACTGATATTTTTACCGAAATGATTCAAATGTCAAAAAAAATCATTATATTTGCGAATTATTTACGGATTTGACTTCTTTCCTCAAGATTTAAATGAACCGAACTTTAAGATCATTTTGGCTCGTAATATTTTCTTTGTTCGCCACGCATTCTTTTATATGTAGTGCCGCAAACGAAGAACTTCCTCATATCATTTCTGCTAATGCAATTGACCAACGTGGAAATCCTGTAACACGATATGGATTTGCAGACGCAAATGGAGAAAGAATTGTCGAAACAATTTATGAAAAAGTCAGTCCATTCTCTTCTGTAGGACTTGCTCTTGTATATAGAGATGGATTCTATGGATATATTGATACAAAAGGTGAGTTTTTTATGCCGGTTGGCTTAAAAGAAGCACGTCCATTCAATGAATTTGGGTTGGCTATCATAAAGCATAATAGATCAAAATGGTCGGTTATCGATACTGAAAAATATATTATTGTGAAGGAAATCTTCGATGAAATTGATAATTTCCAACCCAATGGTTTGGCTATAGTTAAGTATGAAAAAAAATACGGTCTTGTCGACACTCTTGGCAATGTGGTGCTCCCGGTGATATATGATAAAGTAGAAAAATTCGACAAGTCAGGATATGCCTATATCAAAAGTGGAAACAAAATTGGCGTTGTCGACAAGCGGGGTAGAGCCATTATTCCTCCGGAATATAAAGATAAGAAAAGTGCTATGGCGGCTGCCACAGAATTAAAGTCAAAATTTGCAAAACCTTCCGGGATTTCTCTCGCTGACATGGCAGCCCAGGCTCGCAAAGAAGATGAAGAGCGTGTAGCGCAGGCGCGAAAAGAAGAGGATGCTAAACTTCTCGCTATGCAATCTCATAAGGATGAGGAAGCCAAGCAACTTGCCGAGCAAAAGCGCAAGGACGAGGAGCAACAGAAACTTCTTGCAGAGCAAAAACGCAAGGACGAGG
>CAMWQF010000305.1 GCA_947176285.1 uncultured Porphyromonadaceae bacterium | reverse complement strand
TTGTAGTGTCTACAGATGCAACGACAGCCGCCACAAGTTCCGATAGTTCGTCGGCCCTTGCGGCGGAAATGCCCGCTGATAACATTGCGAGTGTAAATAGAAAAGTCTTTATTTTGTTCAAATTATTTTGTCTTTTCTTCAATTTTCTTTTGCTTCATTTCTTCGATGAGCGGTTTGCCGTAGAGGATCCACGCTGAGCAAGCCACAAAAGCTAAGAATACAAATCCTACGAGAATTAATGGTTTACGTGGAGATGTCGGTTTAATTGGTACTGTAGCAGGCGTAACAGTTGCATAAACCGGGGTGTTTTCTTGAACCTTGGCTTTAGCCACTTGCACCTGTTGGGCTGTTTGATTGTATAAGTTGAATGCCAATGTAGCCTCATTCTGAAGACGCTCGCGAGTAGTCTGTGCGGAATGCAGTATCAAACCATTGTTGCGATCGAGATAATCGGCATATTTCTGTTGTGCTTTATAGTAATTATCTTGAGCCTCTTCATTAAGAAGTTCCGCATATTCAAGATCCTTGCGAGCTTTGTTGGTGCGATATTCAGTGATATATTCTTGCAGACGATTCACGACAGTATCGGCAAGAGTAGCCGAAACAAGCGGATCTTGCATCATAACTGAAATGGTTATTACTGAAGTCTTTGTGTCTACAGAAGCAGAAATTCGTTGTTGAAGAGCCAAGACAACGTCGTTTTCTTTTTTTGTAAGTTTAAACGTGTCTGTTTTTTTTCCATGTGAATCGATTTCTCCTTCGTCGTCACTCTTCATCATGCCAATGAGTTTAAAAGGTAATCCCATTACTACTGACCACCAAGGAGATTTAAGGTCTTCCTCAACATATTCACGGACTGTTACGCTTCCGTTGCCATCTTCTTCTTCAACTGGAACATTGAAAAGATCAACAAGAAATGGAACAGAACTTACTACGTCAGGATAAAGTGTCGGATTTACAGCATCCATCCCTTGCTGTGCGTTTCCTCCAATTCCAACCATAGCAGCCATGGCACCAAGGCTTCCTCCAATTTTTTGCCCATTGCCGGCTTCCGGAGCGAGTTTTACTGAAGTTGTATATTCCTTGGGGATGCTAAATGCCACAACAAGGCCAACAATAGCGCCAATAACACACCATATGGCAATTTTCTTTTTTTGACGCCATAATTTCATGGCGAGTTCCAGAAGATCTATCTCCTGTTCTTCTTCGTTGGTGTTGTTGTCCAGTGGCGTACCATTCGTAGTGCGGAGTTCAATTTCATCCCCACTTATTTCTTTATCGGTATAGTTCATGCTTGTGATTCTTGTAGGTTAGGTCATTTCCTGAATATCGCGGCTACTGCTGCTGTCATTGATGCAATAGAACCTAAGGTTGTTGCTATTGAAAGCACTTTTCCCCAATCGAATGTCTGATTTTCCGGCTTAGATGGAATTATTATCTGGCATCCCGGTTCTATTTTTGTGCTTCTCTTTGCCTTGGCTACTGATCCATTCAAATATACTACGTAAGCCTTGTTTTTTCTGGCTCTTTCTCCATAGCCTCCGGCTTGATCAATATAGTAGCTGAGTTTCTTATTTGGTACGTACACAACTGTATTCGGGAATAATACGTCTCCTGATATGTTGACTGTACTCTGAAGTTCTGGCACTACCAGAATATCTCCATCCTTTACAGTAAAGTCATACGAACTTCCGGGGTTATTAATGGCCTTTTCCAGATTAATGCCTATACTATTATATTCGTTGACTGTAAGATCTTCGATTGATATGGAGTCAGTGTTATTATTCTGATTTGCTTTAGCAAGACGCTTTGTCTCTTCAAGTTTGGCTTTTTCTTCATCAGTGATCTTTCTCTTTAGAAATGCACCTTGCACGTATGCGCTTTCTAGCAGTCCCCCGGTGCGTTTTATTATTTCAGATATACGTTCATTGCGTTCCTCGATAACATAGTTTCCCGGGAAAAGCACTTGGCCTTCAATAGTCATTACTTGCTGAGTTTCGTATGTCGGACTCTTTCGAACTTGAACAAGATCGTATGGCTTAAGTATGAATTCCTTGGCTTTCCCTACTCCGAGACCATTTTCAATATTTACTGTAAATATTTCAGCCAGCCGTGTGGTGGCATCTGTTGCATTTTGGTCGATAATTCGACGGGATATATCCACACGTGCTGTCGATGCACCCTCTCGCAAACCTCCGGCCTGCAGGATTAGGTCTTCGAGCGTGGTTCCTTCGGCATAAGGATACGTGCCGGGAGAATTTACCAGACCTTGAATAGTAAATTCACCTCTTTCGGTAATCGCATTTATATTAATGATGTTGATAATATCGTTTTTGCGAAGTTCAATATCTGCTGCCGTTCCATTCATTATGTCGCCAAGATTTATCGCCAAGATTTCGAGCGAGCGGTCTGGCTTTTCACGATACATTAAGGCTCTGTCAAGGTAAGCGTCGTCAGTCAGACCTTCCGCTGTCTGAATCAATTGGCGCAGTGTCTTAACGTTATCACTGATGGCATATGTTCCGGGTCTATATACAGAACCTCCGATTTCTACTTTGTTGGTGAATTCATCTGTCACAACGCCAATAGATACAACATCGCCATCTTTAAGTGAATATGAAGAGTATTCGGAGCGGTCAACGGTGTTTAGTTCTTTGTCAAGTCCATTGAGGCGAAGCACTCGCACTACATCGCTGTATGCGTCACCGGTAAATCCGCCAGCATATTCAATCAATTTAGCAAGATTTTCGTTGTTCTTTAGTTCGTAGAACATCGGACGCTTCACGTTGCCTTCGATATTCACTAATTCATTATAGGTTGGAACAATGATTACGTCTCCTTCTTGAAGTCGAATGTTTCCGACATCTTTTCCTTTGAAAAGGAAATCATAGACGTCTATAGTGGAAATCTTTTTCCCGTTTCGTATGAGTTCGATGTTGCGAAGCGTACCGATTTCATTTATGCCACCGGCATTGTAAAGAGCATGGAACACATTTGAGAAAGGTGAAATTCTGAATGTCCCTGGTCTGTTTACTTCGCCAAGCACGTCAATCTGAATAGATCGGATTTGTCCGAGCGTAAGGTTGATGTCGGTATCACTGCCGACTCCGGAGTATTTTTTTGCAAAGATATTCTTAAGCTGCTTATTGGCTTCATCTACGGTAAGGCCATTTAGATAGACTGGCCCCAACTGGGATATCATGATTCGCCCATCGGGTGAAATTTGCTGACGAATATTGTCTTCGCTGACGCCCCATATGTCGATGATCACCTCATCGCCTGGACCAAGACGATAATTCTTAGGGGTAGCCATATTGGAGTTAGGCTCAAAAGTCAGTCCACCGGTTCGAAATATATCATGTCCGTAGATAGCCTTTTTATCAGCGGTTTCCCTAACTTCTTCAACGGCTTCATTATCATCTTCACTTTCTGCTTCTTTTTGGCGAAGGCGTGAACGAAGTTCATTCCCTGTCGTGGCATTGGCTTGTGATCCCTGTTCCTGACCATATTGTGCCCTTATGCGTTTCAACTGTTCAACTGTGACTCCTTGGGCAATGAGCTCCTGGCCTATCTGTTTTTCCGATTTCCCGGTAGCTGCTTGCGTCTTTATGTAGGTTATCACTTGCTCATCTGTCAAAGCCATAACGGGCAATGCGAAGAGTAGCATCAATGGAACTAATAATTGTCTTACCTTCATATCCTTAATATGCTTGTTGTCGTTGTTTGAGTATAATTTGTGCAAAATTAATAAAAAAACTTGTCATCACCAACTAAAATAAAAGATAAATTGCGAATTATTAATGATGAAGGGAATAATCAAAACTAACTAGAGCAGGTCGTCCCTTTGTAAAACTATCGCAAAAATTAGATTAATAATTTGTCGTTAATCATTACTTTTAAGCCTTCTTTGCCTAGGAT
>CAMWQF010000304.1 GCA_947176285.1 uncultured Porphyromonadaceae bacterium | reverse complement strand
CATTGCGAATTGATATCATCAATCCAACATTCAAGATCACTAACTAATTTATCCGGCAATTGATTGGGATTCAACATCCTTTTTTCGCTAACCGTAGCCACCAGACTCATAATAGACATGAGATTGAGTTGAATCTCCCGTAGTTGAGATTGCCACATATGATCAGCAGGCAAAGAAGTTCGTATCGCTCCCACAGCGACATTAAGTTCATCAAGACATCCATTAGCCTCAATGCGTATATCGGTCTTGGGCACTCTCAGTCCACCATGAATAGCAGTCGTGCCATCATCACCTGTTCGTGTATATATCCTGTTCATTGATTCCAAAGTTTAAATATGTCAGTCTCTCCCCAATAAAGATGAGTGTAGCCTGCAAAAGTGTTTCTGTATCTGTATATTGGAGTTGCCACCGGCATTCCCTTCACATTATACTGTTGCGCTACAGACGTAATATTCTCAGTTGGAGCAGTATGTGAATAATGAAATTCGTGTCCTTTTATCATTAAATCCTGCAAGATCACCTTCCTATACCCTAGTGTCAGACGTGCATTTTCCATAGTGGTCTTCAAAGGAAAGACACCACACATCCGCTTGCCATCAATCTCTTCTGTAAGATATATCATGCCTCCGCATTCGGCGAGTATCTTACCTCCCGACTCAGCATATTCCTTTATTGCCTTTCGCATACCGACATTTCGTTCCAATTCCTCTGCAAACAGTTCAGGATAACCTCCCGGAAGATAGATCATGTCAGCATTCGGAAGCGACGTGTCGCGCAATGGAGAAAAGTAAACAATCCTACTTCGAAACGCCTCGATATTTACAGGATAGATAAAGTTAAAAGCCTCGTCTTTTGCCACAGCAACTACCCGATTGCAAATTTCCGTTTTAAACGGTTGCGGCGCAATATACATCATCTCGGTAAGAGACAAAAGTGTGTCTATATCGACATTACGTTCCACTTCATCGGCTGCTTCCTCGACAAAGCGCTCTATCTCTGCTACGGAATCAAGGGAAAGTCCCAAATGACGTGACGGTGTCTTAAGGGCATCGTTCTTACGGATATATCCTAAAGAAGGAACCCCGGTCTCTTCACATGCATCTTTAAGAAATGCATAATGGTTTTCCGATGCAACCCTATTGAAAATCACACCTGCAACCTTTATATCTTTGCGGAAACGGGTGAATCCGTATATGGTCGCGGCTACCGAGAATGCCGTCGATGCTGCATTGACAAGAAGCACCACCGGGATATTTAATTTGCATGCTAAATCAGCACTGCTTCCTTCCATCCTGTCATATCCGTCAAACATTCCCATGACACCTTCAACAATATTTACATCGCAGCCAGCAGCATATCGGTTATAAATCTCCCTTACATGATTTTCTGACGACATAAAGAGATCAAGATTTATCGAATTATTGCCGGAAGCCAGTGCATGGTATTGGGTATCAATATAGTCAGGACCACATTTAAAGGGCTGTACCGATAATCCACGCCTCGACAGAATCCTCATCAATCCTAATGAAAGTGTCGTCTTGCCACTTCCGGATGAAGCCGCCGCTATAAGAAAAGAATTCTTTTTCATTGCCATGTCTTGCTTAATATTGTGCCATTGTCCGCAAATAGGACAGCATCAAGTTTCCCTTTGAAAATCTCAGAGCAATGCAGATGACAACGTCTTAAAATCTCTGTGAAAAAGCGAATAGAATCTGCTTCGCCTATAAGAGACGGAAGTTCCCTTGCAAGAGAAAGATTGCATATCGCGTGCTTAGATTCTTCCGAGCAGTTGCATTCCTCTGCCAAAGACATAAGGAAGTCCCTATTGACAGTCACTTTATGGCTGTGTGTATCCATATTGCCTTCAGCGAGTTTCACCGCCTTGCCCAACATAAGTCCGATTATGAGATGGCGGACCCCACAATCCATCGCAATACTCATCGTCTCTCCTATAGCATTGCCATAATGTATAAAAGCCTGTTGAGGCAACTCCGGGAAAAGGGATTTCATATACTTCTCACTTTTGCCACCTGAATTCACCACCACCTTTTCACAACCATTGGCTATCGCCACATTCATCTCCCTTCGTATAGATTCCAGAAACGCTTCATGAGAGAATGGACGCACTATGCCGGATGTGCCAATGATGGAAACACCACCCACTACACCTACCCTCGGATTGAAAGTCCTTTCCGCAAGTTCTTTTCCACCTTCCAGAGATATTGTCACGTCAAGTCCTCCATCATATAAAGCCGATAGCTCCGAAATCATCATAGCGCGCGGAACAGGATTGATTGCCGCTTCGCCGACAGGAAGACCAAGTCCAGGCAGAGTGACAGTTCCTATTCCTGCTCCTCCAAAGAAGCGGATTCCATCATGATCCGCAAACGACACCTTAGCCGATATCAAAGATTTGTCTGTGACATCCGGATCGTCTCCTGCATCCTTGATCACACTGGCAGATGCAGAATCATCTACAATTATTACCGAGTCAATTGCCATATGCAAAGTCTCACCCTCCGGTATCTTGAAGCTAACTTCCTTAACCTTTTTTTTAGTCAATAAAGCAATTAAGGCAGCCTTTGAAGCAGCGGTGGCACATGAACCTGTAGTAAAACCTGTATGCAACGGATAAAATTCAGGAAGCAAACTTTCTATCTCCCGTCGCAACCCATGTCGGCCGTCAACGACAATAAAATTATCAGCCAACTTAGGACGCTTTACTACAATTACCTTTATTCCATGATGTCTTGCCGCCTCAACCTTTTCCATAAAGCCCCCCGTTTCTCCACTTTCCTTAGTAAGAATCGCATCCGGCTTAATAATCCGGATCAAAGAATCCACCGAAGCGTCATCATAAAATAACAGTCTCTTCATAGGGAATCCTTCCTTTGCCGCTATTTCGACAGACTCATCGCGATTAAGTATTCGAAACCAAGTCTCATGGCTACTCCAATATTGCTTAAGTTTCCTGATAGTCTGCACACCGGTAAGCGCAAGGAGTCTTTTGATCCCTATTTCCTCCATCTCTTTTATAGCGTCTTCAAAACTTTCGCACCACACAGTGCTTTCGTAGTCAACGGAAGGATACCTACGCTCAAACCGAATGACCGGAATGCTCAGTTGATGGCTGACCTTGTCAATAGTGGAATGCAATGAGTAAGCAAACGGATGCGCCGCATCAATTATCAGGCGTATCGCATTGGATTGGCAGAAGTCGACCATGACCGACTCAGTCATAACGCCGTGAATATGCTCACCATGAGCACATTCGATATTTTGATAATCACCACGAGTGGAATAGAAATACTTTCCCGTTCCCTCATCGAGTGTTTCTACTACGATACGCCCTTCCGTGGTTCCTCCGAATACTAGTATCATTTCCTGAAAAGATGCTTGAAACTGTCATTATAAAGGCGTGACAGTCCTTCACGATTATCAATAGCCTCGCCTACGACAAGAAGAGTAGTCAGAGTGAGTTTATTCTCATGAACGATCCTAGCCAAATCCTTAAGCTGACCACGATAGATTTTCTCTTCTTTCCAAGTCAGTTTATAGCAGGCAGCTACAGGCGTCTCGGGTGGATATGCCATAAGTAGCTCACGTTGCACATCATCAACGATTCCAGCACTCAGATATATACACATGGTGCTTTGCGAAGCTGCAAGTTTGTGCAGTTGCTCTTTTTCGGGCATTGGAGTGCGACCTTCACCTCTCGTCAGAATAATTGTCTGCACTTTCTCGGGAATCGTAAACTGAGATTTCAAAGCGGCAGCTGCTGCCTGAAATGAAGAAATACCCGGTGTGATATGGTAATTCATGCCATATCGGTCGAAGTAAGCCATCTGTTCTTGAATCGCGCCATATATGCAAGGGTCGCCTGTATGGAGACGAACCACGAGTTTGTCTCTATCATAAAACTCCTTCAT
>CAMWQF010000303.1 GCA_947176285.1 uncultured Porphyromonadaceae bacterium | reverse complement strand
GCATGCTTTTTAACCCGATTTTGAGTATTCTGTATCTGTCCTACCCAAGAGAATGTAACCGGTGGTGAATATATCATCTTCCAATCTGTGTTATATGTCCATTCTCCATCAAATTCCTTTAAAAGAGAATAAGCATATCCATCACATTTCCCTTGCGGCACTTTTGCATTCTTTATGACTACAGAAAGATTCCTTACGCTTGGAATCAGCATATGCCTATAAAACGAATTGAAATTCCATGCAAGAAATGGAGAGTCTGTGACAATTCTTTGAACCGGAATATTTTCTGCTTTGTCTACTCCATAAGAAATTACAGTCAATCCTCCTGTAGAGTGCCCTCCAAGTGTGATGTCTTCTATTCCATCACGCTTCATCTGCATCACTGCCGAGTCTATATCATCGTAATACTTTCGCATGTCCCTAATATTGTAAGGATATTGCCAAGGCTCTTTGCTCCTACCGTAGCGACGTAGATCCACTGCGTAGAAATGATAACCGGAGTCTACAAATCTTTCTCCCATTTCCGATTGGAAAAAGTAGTCGTTGAATCCATGAATATATAAGAACCCTTTTTTAGAAGGTTTCTTGCTTTTAAGCCTTACTATGGTGGATCGGCATGGTCCATCAAATTGTACTCCTTGATTTACATAGCGTGCCTCATATCCGGGTAAAATATCTGCATGCCATGATACATCAGTCGTGACAGTCTTGGGTCCTTTATATTTTAAATCTATGTCCCAAGCTTTGGCTTCGGGACGAACAAATGCCAGCGCCATCAGCATAGGCATCGCAAGGGTAAGTATCTTTTTCATACCCTTAAAACAAAGTCATGGTTTAAGGGTTTAATCGTTTTGCCAGATAGTTATTGACAATATTTAGAAGAGAATCCTTACCTTGTGGCATCACCCAAACCTGAAACTGTGTGAAACTGACAGGAGTTGAAAAATCAAGGTCCGGATATTGTTTCTTCATTTGTTGGGCAATCTTTTCATTTACAATTGTATATCTCCATGTTCCGTTTGCCACTTTGATGGCAAGATATTCTTCGCTTAGTTCAGGTTCTTCTATGACGGTGATCGTGCCTCCTATCTCTTTTCGTAGATTTTCGATGCGTCTGGTTGCAGAACTCCCTTTTTCCAAATGGATTGTATCCCCATCAAGATCAAGTGCGCTCATTGCTGAAAGTGTTCCATTGGGCATCCTTTTTTGAAGAAGTACCATTCTATCAAGATAAACTTCATCGGTGGTCAAAAAATTTTTCTTTATATAATTGTCTGCCGGTAGGGATGCAAGTATATCATATTCCCCTGAAGATACTTTGGCAAGTGCAGTTTCGCGGTCTACTACTGGATGCATCACTACCTTAACTCCTAAAGAATCTTCCAGATCAGCAAGAAGATGATAATTTATTCCGATTATACTGTCGTTTCCATCTTCTGATGTCAATATTCGGTAACTTTCCGGACCATATACAATTGCTGCATGGATTGTATCTGCTTTGACTGTATCTCCATTATTTGTAATTCCTCTGTTAACGATATAACGCAACCCGAACATAGCAATGACAACAAGAACAAGAAGCAGTCCGTAGATTGCTATCTGCATATTCTTCGGTTTAGAATTTTTAATATTGTCTTTCATGGATTATGTACTAATTTTAAGCAATAAATGCTTAAACAATAAACAATAAACAATAAACGATTAAACGATTAAACAATTAAACAATTAAACAAACTAGTGTCCATTAATTTGCAAAGTCAACTGCTATACCTATCTGGAATCTTCGAGGATTCATCGGATAGTTTGGAAGAATGAATTCATTGTATGGGCTTCCAAATAATCCTTGATTGACATGACTCATCATTACGTAGAAGCGACAGCGGTATAATCTGAGATTTACATAAGCATTGCAAAAAGGATATCCTCCAAGAGCCGTTTCATTCTGGTTGTAAAAGGTCATTGTAGCTGGCTGATAATTATAGCCTTTGTATTTGGTATAGAAGTCACAGTCTACTCCAACCTGTATATTAAGCACCTTGAAGAGTCGAGCCTTTATAAATAGGTTGCTATATACTGCCAGTTGCGGGAGGGGGATTATGTTTTGGTCTGAACTTATCTGCCATGTCACCCGGTTGTTCCAATTCAGAATGCCGATCTTAAAATCTTGTTGTAGACCTACTGACAAAATCTGGACGTTCCCGTTATTTTGATGAGGCAAATAGTCATTGCCAAAATAAATATAGTTTTGAACATTTTCAACATCTATGCCGGCATGCGTTCGAGTCCATGGAATTGTGATTGACCCTCCAAATTTCACACTACGAACTTTTCCGAAGTCGTTGTCCCATATAAAATGGTTGGATACATATTTCTTGGTTAGCCAATTTGGAGTGTTGTTATGAAAACCTCCATGTGCTTCTATTGCTACTGTGTCCTTAAATAGAGGAATGTTGGTCAGAATTTGGCCGTTAAGGTCAAGATCTCCTGCTGCATCTCCACTCAATCCAAAGCGAACATCAGCATTATAACGGAGAATAGAACCTTTCGCTTTTTCGAGTCTACCTCCTAGGAAGAGAAAGTTTTGATTGTGTTTGGCATCTGGAAGTCCGATTGCCGGAAGTGGAGTCAAGCCCTTATTTTCCTCACTTGTTGGCAATTCATAAAATTCATTAGGAAGTATGAATTTATTCAACTGATAGGTTGCGTAAGCAGAGAGTCCGAACTTCATCCACTTCCTGAATCCTTCAATGAGATATATTCCTACTGTATTGCTTAAAGTATGAAGTTTAGACTTATCTGAAGTTTTAGCGGAATCGAAATATACGTTTTGCCAAAAGTCTTGAGAATTACTTTTTTCGCTGAATGTATGGGTGTAAGTAGTATAGTCGAATGAATAGAGAATTTTCATGACGGGGATATAGATGTCGCGAGTCAAGGTATCGTTTACTTGCTCTTCACTCCAATATCCTATTTTGTAAGCATGATTCATGTAGAATTGTGCTCCTTTGATGAGATTCTTAGCTGAAGTTAATCGGGTGGGAATACTTTTATACTGCACTGAGGTGACACCTCCTTGCACAGCTGCCGGGTCTGTGATGTATCTGTCGTCTGTAATGCCTCCATTCTCAAGATTCTGATGATAATCCTGATAATAGAAGGTCTGAAGTTCATATCTATCACCGAAATAATAGGCAGATAATCCAAAATTAAAGTGCTTGGCAGCCTGATAGTTGTAAGCTCCTTTTGAATGCAGATAATCAATAAAACCTCCGATTCCTATGCGTCGGTTTACATTTCCCGCAAAATCTGCTTGAAGACGGTCTTGATGGCTTTCCGAACTTCCACAATAGTTGTATTGCAATATGGTAGTTGGAACGTATATGTTATGGAATTTCTGTTTTGCAAAGGTAGGCATCCAAAATTCCAATGCATTATAGAAGAGAAAATCGCTAGGTTTTGCTTTTTGAAACCATAGAAGATTCATGCCGGGGCTGCCAAGATTGCCGGTAGTTGCCCAAGCGTCGCTTGCCATCGTAGGAATGCTTTTGCGCTGATAGTTGTATTGAGCCGTATCTACTTCTGCCGGGACATGAAAGCCAAGAGGATATGTAAGGGTCCATGCTGATGGCTCTTTTAATTGCTCCTTTTGTGGATTTACCTCTCCCGGCATGGCATGGGGATCCCAGTCTCGGTCTCCCTGACTGAAACAAATCCCTGTTCCGATAGCGAAAAGCAACAATATTGCAATAACACGGAATCTCCGGATGGATTTTCTTAAATTATATATGGTTGAAAAAAGCGAATTCAAATTCATGACGCAAATTTACAAAAAATCCTCCATATTTTTGCTCAGTTTTAAAAATAAAAGGAAGTTTCTTATGATTTGGCAGTAATCAGATAGTTTTTTTATCGTTTAATACCGAACTTTTCGATAAGTCAATGTGTATAAATAT
>CAMWQF010000302.1 GCA_947176285.1 uncultured Porphyromonadaceae bacterium | reverse complement strand
TTATAATACAAAGTGTTATAAAAATTTCTTAAAGATTTTTAGCGGATTTACACTAACTTTACCTAACTTTGCGCTACAAAAAACATTTTTAATTATGAAACAGATAAGATTATTATTATTATTAATTACGCTTATGTTTGGATTTACAAACATTGTAGCAGAAAATCATTCATCAAGTGGTGTAAACCGCTATGAAAAAATTGTACTACAAAAGAGTAAAAACCATGGGTCAATTCAACGACCAAGAACCCCGGACAAACAAGTCGTAACATGCCTCTATGATGGTACAGGACTCGCACTAACATTTGTATTATCTGAAGGTGTAGCAAACTTAACTATAACCGATGACTCTTTATTTGAGAGCAATCAAGTTATCGACACTTCAACTTTAGACATATATGTTCCAACAGGAGAACTATCTGGTTGTATAACAATAAAACTCGAAACCGAAAAAGGAAATATCTTTGAAGGCATAATCGAGGATAACATCGAGTTCTAATTCTTGATATAAAATAAGTTTAAACAGATTCACATATAAGACAAATGAAAACCAATAGACTTGTTTCCCTTTTTGCAATATTGGTAAGTATGCCAATATTGCAAGGTTGCAATCAGGAAGAGATCCTTTTAGAAAGTTCTCAAGATAGTCAATCATCTGCTAAAATGATGACTATGATAAACAGTATTTATAGTAAACTTCACCCAGATACAAGATCGGATGCAAATAATTTCCACATTACAAACGTTGAAACTAAGAGTTACGATATCAACAATGATTCCGAAACTCGCAATGACAAAATGTTAGGAAATTCATCTTTTGACATTCACACAGTTTCAATTGACTTTGGTGAATCTAAAGGATATGTGATTTTGTCTGACACTCCAGGAATCGATCATATTTTTTATTATACTGAAGCAGGTTGCATTAATGATACCGCAACTATTGCACCACTTAAAGAAATGATTGAGTCAGCACCTTTAATTGCTGAGACAATAGCGAAAAACGGATATGTTAAATCTTATTCCGAAACAAGAGGTGATTTGATGATCGGTCCTCTTGTCAGATTCCAATGGGATCAGTACTATCCATTTAATTATTATGCTACATATTGTACATGTGAACAATGTCATGCTATGAATGATCATATGCCTGCAGGTTGTGTGCCCGTTGCTTTAGCCCAGACTATTGCTACATTGAAACATTTCAAGGGTACTTTTTATGGAAACAGAGATATTGATTTCGATTCATTTCCATCGGTGGCAAGTCAATATGAAAATATAAATATGGTACTTAGTTTAGCGCATTTTCTTCAAGAGATTGCTATTAATTGCCAAATTAAATACGAATGCGGAGGATCACACTCAAATCTGTATTCTGCCACTAATTATTTGAGAGATCTTGGGTACGATGCGGATATTAAAGAAGGAAGTCTGGACAAATCAAGATATATAAAATACCTACAAAGGGGTTTTCCTCATATTATGGGAGGTCATAACGAAAAAAAAGGTCATGCTTGGATTCTTGACGGAGCAATGGAAAGTAACGGCTCTTTGCAGTATCATATAAATTGGGGATTTGGCTATACCACAAGTAATGGATGGTCTTCTGAATGTTACTATGGATATTATTTTGATGGTAAAGATATGGTCTATAAAAATTATTACAAAAAGCATACACACCTCTATATAACCCTACCTTATTAAGATTCGAATTTCATATTATCATTAGAAATACTAGTTGAAAATTTACAAAATAAGAAAATATTTAATTATGATTGACAGAGTAAATACATTGCTAATATTAGGAGCCATCGCATTATTTTCCCTGTTTATGACTGGATGTGGGAAGGACGACGATCTTGTTGGGGAAATATTTGGAGTGTGGCAATGCCTGAGATTTACAGATGCAGAAGTTGATATTGATGATATGTACAAAAGGGGAAATCCTGAAGAAATATTATGTAGTGCTGATTCCCAGACTATAACACTGAAAATTATTTCTATCACAGACCCAGAAGTGCCCTACCCTTCACGCCTTCATCTTGAATTCACTGAGTGGGATAATGAAAAAAGTGATTGGATTTCGTTCCACTTGCCATCTGAAGTAAATCAACCGGATGATTTTTATCATATGTGGACAGAAATGGAAGATGGAAGGCCAGTGATTAAAGTAAGCCTTACTATGAATGATACAGGTGAAGAGAGAAAAATTCGTGTAATGGCTCAATCTGACAAAATATACTACCATTTTTTAATATACGGAGAGTTCATTATATATCAAAGTCCTAAAATCCAAGAAAGCCAAACCTTCTCTCTTAGGGCTAAGTATAAGGGGAAAGTCTACACTACAGAGGCTCAGATTGATAATAATGGGAAATATACTTTTTTCGATCCGGAATATGATCATCTCATGAACTATTTGGATGCTCAAGAAGATGTGAATATGCTTATATTGGATAGTAACACTATTTACTATTATGATAAAGAGGATATAATCTCCCAAAAACCATATGAGGATGCAATGTCAATAAGTGAAGATATGATTATGACAACAAGAGCAACAGGCTTTGAAGATTTCGATTCATCATCATGCTTAGGATATATGGGACTTTATCAACATGAAAATTTCCAAGGGGAAAAATATACAAAGGGCCTAAGAGATTTTCATATCACTTGGAATCTCTCAAATTTGAAATACTTCAGCATGAATGACAAGATATCTTCGATAGCCCTAGCTTACAATGATGATAATCCTCGGGTCTGTACAGTGCTGACCATATGGGATGATATTGATTTTAATTATGGAGATGATTATAGATCAAAACATCGAATTAGTTTTGTGGCGTCAAAATATGCTTCTCGCTTGATCTGTGAAAATTTAAAGAAAATAAAAAAGATCGGTTCTTCTTCTTCCTGGAATGACTGTATATCATCAATCTCACTCCATTTTGGTTATCTGGATAGCCTTTTATTAGATTATTAATTAAAGATTTGTTAATTCTTGCATATTGATTAGCACTCTCTTAGCGCAGGGAGTGCCTTTATTTTATGTGTGATCCGGACGGTGCGAATTTAGGGGGTCGGGGAACTTCTGCGAGAAATTTCATAACTAGAAAAAAAATGAGTAAAAAATTTTTTTGATAGACTGATGCAGTATTTTCGTAATCTTAGCATCTATATAGTGGATATTAAAAATAAATCTATAAAGTTTTGATT
This sequence comes from uncultured Porphyromonadaceae bacterium, assembly GCA_947176285.1. Lineage (GTDB taxonomy): Bacteria > Bacteroidota > Bacteroidia > Bacteroidales > Muribaculaceae > Lepagella. Next base: position 749 of record CAMWQF010000302.1, on the reverse strand, counting down.
ATGAAAGTAAGAGGTAAAGTATTACAAATCGCCTGCGCCATCGTATTCTTTTCTATGTTTTTGACAGGATGCGGGAAGGACGAAGATCTTGGTGGGGCTATAAATGGAATGTGGCAATGTCTTAGATTTACAGATGCAGAAGTTGATCCTGTTCACATCTATAATAATGGATATCCAGAAGAAATATTTTGCAGTGCGGATTCCCAGAATATAACACTGAAAATTATTTCTATCACAGACCCTGATGTGCCTTACCCGTCAAGTCTTCATCTTGCTTTCTCTGAGTGGGATGATGAAAAAGGGGATTGGAATCCCGACAACTTACCATCTGAAGTAAATCAGCCGGATGATTTTTATCATATGTGGACGGAAGTGGAAGATGGGATGCCTGTGATTAAAGTAAGCCTTACGATGAATGACACCGGAGAAGAGAGAAAAATTGATGCTATGGCAATTTCTGATAAAATATATGATAAGAATATAATATTCGGAGAGTTCATTATATATCAGAGTCCTAAAATCGAAAAAAGCCAAACTTTCTCTCTCAAGGCTAAGTATAAAGCGAGTTAATCTCATAACCTGCAAAAACTAAGTAAATTTATAATTCTGTGTCAGTCTGTAAGTTCTATTCCTCTATAAGAGAGGTCCGCGCCTAACCCCTGCAATTTCCCTAACGGCTAAGGACTCTATTGAAGATTAGGCGCAAAACTCGCTAAAGAGGACTCCGTCCTCTTCGCGATGCTCAGAAC
>CAMWQF010000301.1 GCA_947176285.1 uncultured Porphyromonadaceae bacterium | reverse complement strand
GAACAAGAATGTCTATGTGATAAACCGGACATCAGCCGACAATCGGATTCGGAGACATCTGCGATTAGAATCTTGTTCTTGTTGTATTGATTTTTATTAACTTATATTTCGCATAGCTGTGACACTTCTCTTTCAAAATTATTCCGGTCAATCGCCCGATTTCTCACCTGAGTACGATGATTAAAAATAGTTTGAGGAGAAAGGAATAGAAGAGTGGCTATCTTATTGCTGTCGGTTATGCCCATTCTCACCAGAGCATAAATACGCAAATCAGTATTTAATAATTCTCCTTTTTTTGGATAGATCTGTCTCTCAGATTGGAGAAGGGCATTAAACTGCTTTATATAATCGGGATAGAGTCGAAGAAAAGCAGAATCAAAATTTTGAAACATCTCTCGCGTCTCTACATCTGTCGGGCGCACGTAACGATCTGCCACTGAATTTAGATCGCCCATATTCTTGACTCTCAGTTTCAATACAATAGGGAACCGATTGAGTTTCTCAATGTAAGCGGCACAAAGATCCATAAATAGGCTTACATACTCTTCGCGCGACTTATTAGTTTGGCTGAGTTGGAGATTAAGTTCTCTCAACTTTTCATTAAGTTCTTCCATTGCAACTTTCGAACGGGAGACAATCTTATGTTGGTGATAGATATAGACAGCCACCACCGCTAATGAGATAGTAAGAAGTCCTATTAACAGAAGATATGATTTTAAACGTCTGTTCTGAGCGTTGACAGTATCCTGGTAGACATTGGAAATATCCGGAATTTTTTCTGCTACCTCCAGCATCCTCAACCGATTATTATAGAATATAGCATCCTCAAGGGCGAGTTTCAGATAAGAATTTGCCCTTTCAATGTCTCCTTCCTCCTCTTTGAGATAGAGAGCGAGTTGCTGAAGAGCTAAATTTTCCTTAAGAGGCACTTTCTGATCAGAAATAGCCGCATTGACTACCCATTCCTTATATTTTTCCTTATCCTGCATATCTCTATAGGTCAAGGCAAGTGCATAGGCAGCTTGTGCATAAAGCCTGCTTTCTACAGGGATACGGGCAATAGTGGCTAAATACTCCTTTTCAGCTTCCTTATAATTTTGGGAGCGAAGATGTTTCTCTGCCAATCTGTAAGTGTATTCCGGTTTAGAGACATCTGTTACAGATATAAGAGAATCTAAATAAAGAAGACTCCTCTGTGTAAATACTGGAGCTATTGTACGCTTATCAGAATATTCTGCCCATACCCCGTAGGTCCATTCACATGCTGAGAAATATTCCTCCTGTAAACGTACAGGCAGCTTTCTTGAATCTATTTTTTCAAGAATATTTATAGCGTGGCTGAAATGTCCGGAAGTCGCAAGAGAGAGGGCTCTATGAATCTCGACTTGTGCTCGTAACTCATAACCGTCAGTAGTAGGGTCTATTATATCTGAAGCAGAATCAACATACATCATGGCAGAATCAAAATTGAAAGTGAGATATTCCTGGAAAAGCTCATTATATAAGTTGAGTCGTCTATCCTTATTAATGTCCGGCTTTAAAAGATGACGCAGACTGTCAACACGGCTTTCCTTAACTTTGAGGAAATGCCCACGCTGTTCTATGGCCTCATCGAGACGAGAAAGAGAAGCATCTCCCGCAACTGCCCTCAGACTGCCAAAACTCAACAGAAAAATGAATACTATTATTGTTATCTTCATAGCTTAAATAATTCTGAAAATGCAAATATAGCACTTAATTATCACTCCTGCAACACTACCTTGCAATTATCTCAATCAATATATAAGATATTAATATATAATATTATACATTCTAACCATCCTACTTCTCCACTACCTGAACTATACTTTCTATTGACATCAGCTTCATGAAGGTGTAATTTTGCGCTATCACCGACAAAAATACCCATGAAACAGAACCTGACAACACTTACGGCAATTGCCGCATTTACACTTTTACCAGCCGTTGCGATGGCAAAAAAAAATACCGACAGTCTGTCTGCCGGAGGTAATGGAGAAGAAAGAAACGTGATGCTTAATGCCTCCGATGCTACCAAACCTCGTGAGATACAGATAGGTCTTCCAAGCGAAGATGTCAACGTCTACGAAAACGGTTTACCTACTGTTTATTCCTCCACCGTACACCAGCTTGCCAGACATTGGCGCAGTGATGCAAGTCTGGGCACGGTCGGACTCATGAACCCTATGGAATCTGCCATCAAGACCGGAAATATTGCCTATTCCGTTGATAGCTATTCCAACTTCGGACAAAAAGAGTTTAAAGCTATTTTTAATTATCGCACTAACACCTTCGGCTTGCAAAATTTCGATTTCAATGTCTCAGGAGGTATAGGAGAAAAATGGCTGTACACTGCGAGTATTTATCAGAACTTCGACCCGGGATATTTCAAGGTGAAGTTTACTGACTTTTCTGATCGTACTCAAATCTATCATGCCGGACTGACCAGATTATTCAACAGAGGAAAACTGAGCATACTATATAAATTTTCAAAAAGCAACGCTTTAGGATCAATGATAAACAATGCCCCTTTCATCTATGTAGGAGATGGAAGCGTGATGGAAATTCCGGGATTCCCTCTCGGCACTACTTCTTATGCTCCTATCGGAGGAGAGTTTGAATATATGGATGTGCTCGACGGCAAAATGAAAAAAGGACGCTGGGGTGACTTCACTGACAACTATGCCCATGACTTAACTGCTCATTTTGATTATAGGTTCAGCAATGATTATAAACTTGATATAAATGCTAAGTTTATGAGAGCTCCACATGCAGATTATTGTGATTTCGGTGGAAGTTCAATTTTCGAGACCACAGCTGCCGATCAGCTTTATAAACCGGGAGAAGACACTCCCTATATAGGTCTTGCAGAAGGGAGACGCACATGGCTTCATGCAGGGAAAGTGACGAATGCTCTTCTTACGGCTGAACTAAATAAATCGTTCGCAAATCACGATCTTCGTTTTGGTTTGAACGAATGGTATTACCACCTTGATTACAGTTCATCGTCATTTCAATGGACAGGAACCGTTTCACCTTATCCCGATATCCTTGTAAAACATAATTCCGACGGCACATTCAGTCAATTTCACGGTTTCAATGAGCTTTCTCCGGAGTATACTAAAGGATATGAAAACAAGAGTGCGATATATATCACAGACAACTGGCAAATCACTCCGAAATTCAATCTTTATTTCGGGGGACGACTGGAGTATTACCGAATGAGTGCCGATCAAATACCTTATGCAAGGTATGATGGCTTCCATATCGGCGATACCCATACCTACACCGATAGCGAGGGGAATATGACTACTGTAAAAATTGAGCCACACCGTGTATTGAAAAATAAACTTAATTATGCAGCCACTATTCAAGGGATTTATAACTTCAATCGCCATTTAGGTTTGACAGCAGATGCTACTGTAGCCACACGCTATCCTCGCATCAATGAATATGCAGGCACCGGGCCTACAGAGGAACAATACAAACGTGTCACAATCCCACTTATACGAGGGGGAATAACATACCGCAACAACTGGGTAGATCTCACCTCAATGGTGACCTATATTGCCAAGTCAAACAATATTGACCAGCAAAATGTCACCAAGCCGGGCACAACTCAATCAAAAACCACTCTGCTCATCTACAGCATCAAGACACTTGGATGGACTACCTCAGCAGAAATACATCCTTTCAAAGGATTTAACCTCCATGCTCTTCTCACGCTTCAGAAGCCTACCTACGACAACTATTTCATCAAGTCGCCTTTTGATGGCGTGCCTGACCTGAATGCGAACGGCAATATCGTAAAGGAGATTCCTCAGGTCCTTATCGAACTGGATCCAAGTTATCAGCTTAACGACAAATTTCGTTTCTGGCTCTCATTCCGTTATTTCGGAAAGACGTATGCCAATCTGACTAATGCGTTGTTCTTCAACGGTCGGTGGGAGAC
>CAMWQF010000300.1 GCA_947176285.1 uncultured Porphyromonadaceae bacterium | reverse complement strand
GTATGAAATAAGTCGAAGTTATTGAAGTTGTTCTAAAAAAGGCGACCCTAAAAAAAGGATCGCCGGAAATATCAAAGAATTATTGTAAAAAAATTTAATTATTCTGCGTCAGCTTGAACTTCTTCCTCAGAGGAATTTTCTTCTTCCTCAGTGAATTTTGTATATCCCTCTGAGATAAGGAGATTATACCAGTTAAACAGTTTTTTGATGTCTGACGGATACACTCGGTCTCGGTCGAAATCCTCCACAGCCTTGGCAAATTCCTCGCGAAGCATATCATTATCCATTGCCTTCACATCAATTTTCTTACCATCTTCAACGGCGTAAACGCGATCAAGGATCTTATCAAGAGGCAGATCTTCTCCTACTGTATACATAGCAATGTCGCCCAAGCAGACCACGCGGTCGCGTGCACCGAGCGGAAACCGCTTTTTGCTAACCATATCTTCTACAAGAAGAGTGCGTTTTCCCGGAGTAATAATTTTATATAGGCCCGGTTTGCCTGTGATTGAAAGAATTTCTTTAAGCATATTTGGTTTAATGGTTTATTGGTTTAATGGTTGAATTGTTTAATTGTTTAGGGTTTATTTAGGCGAGTAGGCGATTTTTTATCTCACAAGAGTGTATTCAACTGAATCAGAATACAATTTAGGATTGATAGCGATCTTGTCTTTGACCGGCTCGATCCGAAGAGGCAGACGCGCTCCCATATGGTCGGCTACCTCTTTATAGTCTACCACTACTCTGACAGCCTTACTTTCATCAGAATATTCACTCATCGGCACATAGTAACTGACTCTGACATTAGAAGGGAAAAGAAGCAGGTCTTCATCGTCAGGAACATTTTCAGATACTACTCCGATCATCTCTTCCTTAGCCACAAGTGGTTCGACGTTGACTTTGACATCAACCTTAGATGGAATAAGTCTAACCCCCGGAATAGGTTTCAGTTCAGAAACAAACATTACCGACTCAGAAAGACCGGATTCCACATAAGATTTAGTGTAGACCCTTGTCAGAGTATCAAGAATTTCTCTTGGACCATAAGCAAGGATTCTGACAGGGTCTGCCAGTGGAGAGCCATAAACCATATATCCGGCTTTAGCACTGGTATTGACCACCACAACAACCGGAAGGGACTTCCCGGGTCTGTCAGAATAAACGAGTCTCAGAGAGTCTAAACTTGTTGAGATAATTGACGCGCCTGCACCGAAAGTCTCTTTAAGAGCAGCCATCATGTCGGAACGAGAGCATCTCATCACTCCACGGTCGGCAAGTTCTTGGAAGTTAAGATTGACTGTGGGTGTTTTCATCCACATAGATCTCATCAAGCTTGAACCTTTATCTCTTACCTCTACATGAAGAGTCTTAGGAACATCGGAGATAAAGGTCACACTGTCGGGCTTATTAGTGATCCTAACATTGACAATGCAGCCGTCTTGCACAGAATCATTAAGAGTCAGTATCAGCCAAAACATGGCAGCTATTGCAACAAAGACCAGAAAGGTCAAGAAACTGCGGAATCTTGTTGATTTCCGTAGAGTTCGCCACCACGCTCCAATGAAATTATAGCGTATCTGACCCATTCAACGTAAGATCATTTCTGAGCGTTAGGATTTTCTACTCCTGCCGGATACACAGAACCCTTGTCTACCTTAATCTGCATACCGGGAGCAACCTCAATCATGACAGTGGCATCCGAAATATCCTTGAGTTTTCCATGGATTCCGCCGGCAGTCACCACACGGTCGCCACTTTTCATAGCCTCACGTGCTTTTTTTATCTCTTTTTGTTTTTTCTGCTGAGGCCTGATCATGAAGAAATAGAAAATCACGATCATAGCCACAATCATCAGCATTCCGCTGAGTCCGCCGCCACCAGCTCCATTGGCAGCCTGAAGAAGAATTGAATTCATATTAATAAGATTTAATTATTTTCTAAGTTTACCACTTTCCTTTAGATTATTTATGACGCAAGCAAGCAGACCATTAACAAATGCCCCACTTTTAGGAGAAGAATAGCACTTAGCCATCTCAATATATTCATTTAGAGAAGCCTGAAGAGGAATCTTAGGGAAATTAAGAATTTCAGAAATGGCAGTCTCCATTATTATTACGTCCATATATGCAAGGCGCTCGGAATCCCAATGTTGAGTGTTTAGGGCCTCATCAATATACCCTCGATATATTGAGTTTTTCCTGACTGTAGCCTCGAAAAGTTCCTTTCCGAATTTTGCATCCTCATCATCTTTATACATCGGAAGCACAGGCTCAACAATATTAGATTCCGGAGATGAAGCCTTGTCTTCAAAGCGACGGAATGTCTTCATCACGAACTCACCCATTATTTCGAGATCATCGTTCCAGAAAAGCGACATATTCTCAAGAGTCTCAATAAATTCCGGATCATTAAGAATAATATTCCGGAAAGCCTTGCGCCAGAATTCACAATCCTCATGAAGGTCTGAAACCGGATCTGCCATATACTCCTTATAGAGTTCGGATTCAGTGATTACCTTCAAAAGATGCCTTATAAGTTCACGATCTTGTTCAACCCAGGAGATTTTGTGTTTCTCCACAAACTCCCGAATTTCCTCATCATTGTTGATGAGTTTCACGAGTTCATTGTCAATAAACTTGGGATTTGGGTTAAGGTCCTCATCTTTCCTTAGATATCGATGTCTGCGTTCATCGAGTTCCACTTCCTGCTGATAAGTAATTTCTGAAGGAAGAAGCAGAAGTCGGAAATATAGTTCTCTAGCTTTTTCAAGACTTGCCTTCAAGTCGGCAAGACCATCGACTAAATTATCTTGGCTTGATGCAAATTCACTGAAAGTCTGAGCCACCATATCCTTTGCACGGTCGACGCCACGCAGTGAATAATTCTCATATTTTTCAGCCAACGCATTAATTTTGGAATCGGATGATATGAAATGGCGGAAAAGATCGGGCCATATTTTCGTGTCTGCTTTTGGATCTTTCATGAAATTCTTGTAAATAGCAGACTCTTTGATTCGCTCAGCCAAATCATCAACGACACCACGCAGTGGAAAAGAAGAATTGGCATACTTGTTTCTCATCGACTTGATAATATTGTCGCCAATGAGACGCTGGATAAATCGTGTCTGGTAAAGCGGACATTTAGCGTTCACTGAAACAGAACTTGCGATTTCTACCATCAGATAAAGATAATCGAGATAGAGCGAATATGCAAAACGTTTTTCCTTAGTAGGCGCCTCCGGCGACGACATTACAGAGAAATTGTTTTGCACTAAAAAATACGAATAAAGCAGTTGTACAACTTTTATTCTTATGAGAACTCTATTAATCATATATATAGAATTATATAGATTGTTTCATTGAAAAAGCCGACTCTCTAGTCGACTTTCAGATCAACTTCAATGCAAAGTTAATATTTTAAGATGATTTTACCAAAATATTGGCTAAAAATTTGAATTATTTCATTCTCTGACGAATGGCTTCATAGATCATGATGCCGGCAGCAACAGACACGTTTAGCGAACTGATTTCGCCGTTGATAGGGATTGCGGCAAGATCATCGGCAATTTTCAAAACTTCATTGGAGATTCCTGTCTCTTCTGCTCCCATCACTATGGCAACAGGCACCGAATAATCAACCTCTGTATAGTTTCGTGCGCCCTTTTCTGTAGCTGCAACAATCTTATATCCATTTGCTTTCAATTGCTTCACTGCATCAAGAGTGCTTCTTTCCCTACAAACAGGGATATGGAAAAGAGCACCGGCAGAGGTCTTGATTGCATCGGCTGTTATTGACACCGAATTATGCTCCGGAATTACAATAGCATCAGCTCCGGCACAGCATGCAGTGCGCGAAATAGCCCCGAAATTCCTTATGTCGGTCACACCATCGAGAACAACCATCAAAGGATTCTTGCCCTCTTCATAAAGAGCAGGAATCAGGTTTTCAAGACGCTGATAGGCAACGGCTG
>CAMWQF010000299.1 GCA_947176285.1 uncultured Porphyromonadaceae bacterium | reverse complement strand
CGAAGATCATTTGCCACAATCCTTTCGGTTGGTGTAGTTCCGGTGAGTCGATTTATGCCTCCAAAGATAAGCGGATGGTGGCTCACTATCATATTGCAGTCACGCTTCTCGGCTTCCCTGAGTATCTCTTCGGTCACGTCAAGGCAAAGCAACACTCCGGTCACTTCCATATCGCGGTCGCCCACCTGAAGACCGGGATTATCCCAGTCTTCTTTCAGGGAGAGCGGCGCAAAGTCTTCGATTGCCTTGGCTATATCTTTTACTTTAATCAATTTCTAATTTGAAATTTAGAATTTTGAATTTTCAGAGTTCTCGGAGTATTCAAATTTCTTTGATCATGCTTTAGGCTTGAGCTGGAGGTCAAGTTCGTCAAGTTGCGCTTGATCAATGGGAGAGGGGGATTCATTCATCACATCGCGTCCTGAATTATTTTTCGGGAAAGCAATAGTGTCGCGGATGCTGTCGAGTCCTGCCAAGATCGACACGAAGCGGTCAAACCCAAGTGCAAGTCCTCCGTGAGGGGGGGCTCCATATTGGAACGCGCTCATCAGGAAGCCAAACTGTTCTTGTGCCTTTTCCGGAGTGAATCCGAGAAGTTCAAACATCTCATTCTGGAGTTCAGAGTCATGGATACGGATTGACCCCCCGCCAAGTTCTGTTCCATTCACTACTATGTCGTAAGCCGTGGCGCGTACATTGCCTGTGTCTGTGCGCAGCAATGGTATGTCTTCCGGATTTGGTGATGTGAATGGATGGTGCATAGCATAGTAGCGTTGTGTTTCGTCGTCCCATTCGAAGAGAGGGAAGTCTACTATCCAAAGGCAAGCGAATTTATTCTTATCACGAAGTCCAAGGCGGTTGCCCATCTCAAGTCGGAGTTCGCAAAGTTGCTTGCGAGTCTTCATTGCTTCGCCGCTCATCACAAGAAGTAGGTCGCCGGCTTCTGCACCGGCACGTTTGCCCCATTCTTGAAGTTCATCCTGTGTATAGAACTTTCCGACAGAGCTCTTGATGCTTCCATCTTGTTCGAATTTGATCCACATCAGACCTTTTGCACCTACCTGTGGACGCTTCACAAACTCAGTCAGTTCGTCAATCTGCTTGCGGCTATAGCCTGCACAACCCTTGGCAAGGATGCCGACAGTGAGTTCTGCATCATCTGCAACAGAAAATCCGTGACCCTTTGCAAGGTCTGTAAATTCTACAAACTGCATTCCGAATCTAAGGTCCGGTTTGTCGCTGCCATAAAGACGCATTGCATCATTCCAAGTCATGCGTGGGAATGGCTCAGTGAAATCGATTCCCTTTACATATTTGAATATATGCTTTACGAGACCTTCAAACATGTCGATCACGTCTTCTTGCTCCACGAAACTCATTTCGCAGTCAATCTGAGTGAACTCTGGCTGGCGGTCGGCGCGAAGGTCTTCATCACGGAAACATTTGGCTATTTGGAAATAGCGGTCGTAGCCGGACACCATCAGAAGTTGCTTGAAAAGCTGTGGACTTTGGGGAAGTGCATAGAACTCACCGGGATTCATGCGTGAAGGCACCACGAAGTCGCGTGCTCCCTCCGGAGTGGACTTTACAAGAATCGGGGTCTCGATCTCAAGAAAACCTTTTGAGTCAAGATAGCGGCGAATCTCGAATGCCATACGGTGGCGCAATTCAAGGTTTTTCTTTACGCATGAACGGCGAAGGTCGAGATAGCGGAACTTCATGCGGAGGTCATCGCCGCCGTCAGTGTTGTCCTCAATAGTGAAAGGGGGGGTCTTACTCTTGTTAAGCACTTTAAGACCGTCGGCTATGATTTCAATTTCTCCGGTAGGGATGTTCGGGTTTTTGGATGTGCGTTCCTCAACTTTTCCGCTGATGCGGACTACGAATTCGCGGCCAAGTTTATTGGCAGCTTCAAAGAGTTCGGGATTGTTTTCGCTGTCAAAAACCACTTGCGTGATGCCATAGCGATCGCGCACATCTACGAAAGTCATTCCTCCCATCTTGCGGGCCTTCTGAACCCATCCGGCAATTTCCACATGTTTGCCGGCATCGGCGAGGCGAAGCTCGCCGCATGTTGTGTCTCTATACATAAAATTTCAAAAACGACTGAAAATGTCAGAATTGTAATTTTTAAAATATTGATATATAGCAAATTAAAAACAGAATTTTTGAATTGCTGCATTCTCTGCCATTATAACACTGCAAAATTACAAAAAAAATATTTCCCTCGCAAGGGAAATTAAAAAAAATGGACGCACAAACAGCGCATCCATTTTTGATTAATCGGAATATTCCGATAAAATTCTTTCTACCGCAAAGTCGAGGATAGGATCGATTCCTTGGATCAAAAGAGAGTCAGGGGCGTGTACTTCACAGCCGGGGGAAGGATCGATGCCGAATTCTGTGATACCTCCGTCCGGACTCGTCATCGGACATGCCGAAAATCTCACACCCCATCCGATTGGCATTTCGGAATTAAAGGGAAGGCCTCCTCCTCCTCCGGTTCTCGCTCCGACAATGCTTACATTTGGCAGGGATTTCATCACCGAAACAAAATCGTTGGCGGCACTGAAGCAACTGCGGTTGGTCAGCACGGCAACCGGTTTGTTGAGATAGGCAATTCGGCGTGTGGTGTCGCATGGCTCATAGAAGATTTCATATGGTTCTGAAAAATCATTGTGCCCGGGACCCGTCTTATGCCGGATTGACCCTCCTGACACCTTATGGTCGATAAGACGGCTGACGAGTGTCTTAATATTGGTCAGATTTCCACCTCCATTGTCGCGTATATCGATGATCAGACCTTTGCTGTTGTATAGAATAGCAAGAATGTAATCAAGGTTCAGATTACCTATGTCGTAGGAAAACGACGGATAATACATGTATCCTATTGTGTCCGGGAGCATAGCGTAAGATATGCCGGAAGTTTGGAGATAGTTAAAGTGAAGATAGTCTTCCTGAATAGTGCGGAGTCGAAAATCCTGAGGATAGTCTGTCCACCAATTTCGATAATAAGAAGTATTAAAAGTAGAGATAAGGTTGACATGGCCATCTTTAAGTTCATCGAGCATTGCTGCACATATGCCGAAAAGTTGAATGTATTGTGTGTCATCTTTCACAAGAGGACGATACTTCATGTAGACCGAATCCCAGTTAAGTCCCTTCTCATCAAGAAAGCAATAATGCTCATCAATAGTTTTCCATAATTGTTCAAAATTGGCAATTGGATCATAAATGTTTTTGAGATGACTGTCGTCGACACACGAATACGTCATCCCTACAATAAGCAGGGATGATACTAATATAGGTAAGTATTTTAGTTTATTCATATTATGATTCGCTTAGAGGCGCGATGAAGGGAGCCGTGGATTGCAAAGTCATTGAACATCGTCGAAGAGCGATGCCTCAATAATTGTTGGGCCCGACGTGTTGTCCGACCTGTCCGACCTGTCCGACTCGTCCGACCGGTCTGATCGGTCCGACACTTCCGCCTGCACGGAAGTATCGGAATCGTCATCAGATACTTCTACTGTCGAGGTTTCTGATGGCTTGTAAGCGTCAGGTTGGCGGAGTGGTTCAAGTTCCGTGATTTCACCGAGTTGATATGTAGTGATTCTCTTTCCTTTTGCCTTGTAGCTTTTCACCCCTATGAAGTCTTCAGTCTCGATTTCAAGTGCAGGACGTACGGAGTCGTTGCCACCGAATTGTACTTCAAGTCGTGCATAAGGTGTGTCTGTCAGCAATATGATGCTTGACTCCGGCCCGCTTCCTACAAATCTCTGAGGATTCTTTGATGGCTCAAATTCAAAGCGTTTCAGATACGGATAACCAAGTTCTGCATCTTGCAGGGCAAGAGTCCAAACCTTTCCTTTGATGTATTTCTCAATACGAAGGATATTATCCTCATAATGGTTTTCCTCTGAAAAACTTGTAGTATAGAATTCTCCGTTTTTGGTGATAATAAGCACAAGGTCTTCTCC
>CAMWQF010000298.1 GCA_947176285.1 uncultured Porphyromonadaceae bacterium | reverse complement strand
ACTCGCCCAAATCCGCCCCAGGGACTCTCAAATTTTTATGAGATGGGCTCTTAATAGAATTCCTACTATTTTGAATCATTTTCTATATGCCTATACTTCTTCCAAGCCGTTTTAAACTCTTTCTCAGTGATGAAATCATCATTTTTCCAGTTTGTTTCCCAGAAGAGGGGCAACGGTAATGGCTTCCCTTCTTCTTCAATGGATGATCCGTCGCTGAATACTTCGATTTTCTGCACCACGTGCTCTCCTTTAAAATGAAGATAGATGGAAGTTCCGTCCATATCCTTTTTCACATAACTGTGAGCATATGGATGAGGATGCCGCCTGAGAAGATTATACATCGGAGAGGTGTATCTGTAATATCCATACTTAATCCTATCGCGGATTTCTATATAAGGGAATACACCTCCAGGTTGAACAATGTCTCTAAGACTTTCGGGTAAAACTCCAATCTTGATGCTTTCTTGATTAATTTTTCTAATATTCCAGTTCGAATCTGGATCTATTTCTATATATTCCCCATTAATACAACCAATATGGAAACACATACCAAAAATTGGTTTGTCAATTTCTTCTTCTAAATGACCCATGTGCTTACCAACCTTATACCATGAATCCCACTCTATACCATCTCTAATGATGGTGTGCGAATAGAAATCTACCTCGTCACTGACGATTTCTTCAATATTAGGATTGTAATCCATAGGATATCTCTTTTTGAAAACTCGTATTACACTGCTGTTCATGTATGTGAGGTCATTACAGAAGTATTGAAAAAATCTCTTGTACTTCTTATCCACTTCCACGCAGAATACATCACCGATCTTTGTCACAATTCTCTTAGCCATAATCAAAAAATTTAAGGTTTAATTCCATATTTCTCCCATAAATCCATACGAATCTCATTCCTCTTATTAAAAAGATCTCCTCCATTCTTCTTCAACTTAAACAAATTTATTTGTTGTTGCTCCCATATTCGTGCTTCCATTTTTGTCATTTTACCAAAATCTTCTTGTACCACAAAATGTAAGGAACTTCTGTCAGTTGGAGTCCCATCCGGATTCTTGGATCTTCTATGCTGAGCAAACCGTACTTCCGGATCTTGTCTTGTAATTCCAACATATCTTACTTTGTCTTTTGAATCATATCCATAATACACTTGGTAATTCCTGTTCTTCTTAGGTGCTATTGATTTTGCTCCAATTGTAGCCACGCTTGTCGCGGCTCCCGCAAGAGCTTCAAAAGCCCCGTTTTCAGCACCTTCCTGTAAAGCAGTCTTCCAATCATCTCCATTTACAAGAGAATTAAGAGATCCAAGCAAAAATCCATTAACGGCACCTTCCGAAGAATTTATCAGGACTGAAGACATGATGCTCGATGAGGCGGATGCGAGACTTGTCGCAGTAACTCCAAGCATTGATCCTACTCCAAGACCGACAGCAGCACTGGCTCCACCTGCAACCGCTCCAACCAAGAAATATTTGGTTCCTTGCCAAACACCTTTCCAGCCGCCTGCTGAAACGATAGAATTCCAGTTACTCCATACATTGAATGCTCCTCCAATTAGTGCAGCCCCTCCAACGGCGAACCAAAATAACTGGCCATCCTCATCTATGTAGTAGAGAGGATTATTCAAAGCATAAGTATATCTGTTCAGGTTCTGAGACCAATCTTTAAATTGAATAAATGGATCAGGAGAAAGAAAACGTCCTAATGCCGGATCATATAGCCGGGCATTCATATTGATAAGGCCGCCAACCCGTATGTGTTCATGCCCACAATATCCTCTGCCAAACATTGGTTGAGACTCATTCTCGTATGAGTACGTTTCCCATGTAGAGGAATCCCTCATACGTCCCCATGCATCATAACTGAGTTCTTGTTTTAGACTTCCATCAGACTCTATGATATGTGTTACGCTTCCTAGATAATCACGCAGAACAAAATATAAATGTTTATTTAATGATACCGGAGAAGGTACTGGTAAATCTATTCCCTTTTCTGATGGGATCGTACTAAGATTATTCTCAAGCCTAATATATGGCGGTATCGAATCTATCTCCTGAAAAAAAAGTGAATTTTTTTGTAAGATTGCAGGGGCTGAATAATAATCACCTCCAAGATATAGATACTCTATGACTTGTGAAGGATTAGTTTTCGAAGCCTTATAGCATCCTCCAAGATAATAATTTGTAGATTCTGTCCCATTAATTTTTTTAGTCATTTTAACTCGATCATAGCAACTATTATAATCGAATGAAATGGTATTTTCTCCTTCTTTTATATTTAAAGGGCGAGAAAATGATGAATATGAAATACTCTGATTTACTGGAGAGATTGCATCTGACGTTAGATCTATCCCGGTTACAGCATATGGTTTCGAAGGCAAGGAGTAATCAAAAATACCAACATCACTTTTTTGAGTTATATTTCCGAATTTGTCATAATTAATCGTTTGATTGCCGTATGCAACAAGTCTATTTAGAGAATCATATTCAAAAGATTCTTCTAAATCGTGGATGTTGTCTTTTCTTGATATAAGATTACCTGTCTTATTATCGAAATTATATGAAAAGTCTTGATATATTTTAGAGGTGCTTGAGGCTATTCGTTTTGAAGGGAATCCAAAATTTGAATAGTTATATTTTCTGGTAATGTTGCCTGTCAAAATTTCAGTGGGATATCCGAATGAGTTTTCTTTCTCGATCTTAAAGATGCTTGTCTTATCGTCAAGTTTTACTTCATATAGATTTCCAAAAGAATAGTAATAATTTTCAGTGGCTAATACCCCCTTATGCGTGGTATAACATATTTTACTGACATTTCCGGAGGTATATGTATAATCTTTTTTGAGCCAAATTCCGTCGGTCGCATATTCTTTAGATTGGGTAATTCTTCCAATATAGTCGTATATATAATGGGTTCCAGTGCCATTAGAGTTTTGGATAGAATCCATATCACCAAAGGCATCATAATGGTATAATGTAGAGAACTCGTTCCTAATTATTTGCGCCAGTCTATTATGTGAATCGTATATGTACTGTATTGAATTGCCATTGCTGTCTGTTTCTTTAAATAAATTTCCGGCACTATCATAACTATATTTTATATTTCCAAGACTCGGGTCGGTTAAACTTATTTTCCTACAATAATTATCATATTCAATTGAAATACCGGATCCTGACAGAGTATTTATCGAGGTAAGTTGTCCGTTAGCATTATAAGAATAGTTTATCGTTCCGGAAGAATCTGAAACAGAGATTAAGTTGCCGAATACATCAAATTTTTTTGTAGAAGTGTTGCTTCCGTCATTTATAGTGATAGCATTATTGCTATATGAGTATGTGGTATTTTTGCCTGAAGCCTCATTATACCCAATTTGCCTGTCATATACATCATAAGTATATGTATTCCAATCAGTTGCTGTTGCCCCTATATATGGGTTGGATTCTTTCCATATATTTCCAAATGAATCGTATAGGATGTCTGTTGATCTAAGTATTCCGTTGATTCCGACCTCGCCTAAACGTGTCACTCTATTCAAAGCATCAAAATACGTAATATTTCTTGGTTTCCCATCGATATTTTCAGATATGGAGTATACTCCATTTTCGTTATTTGAATCCCATGAATAAAAAATACGTTTAATATTGGAAGTCGGATAAATAATAGATTTCTCTCTTCCGAAAGAATCATATGTATATTCAGTTATAGCTCCTTTATGATCTTTTATAGTTTTTAGGCGTCCGTAAGAATCATATGAATATGTTTTTTTTAGTCCAAGAGTATTTGTTTCAGTCAATTTCTGACCAAAACTATTATAAGTATAGGTGTTTATTTGACGAACTTTGGATTTATATGGTATAATGAATTCTGATAGGACATTGCCATAATTGTCATAACTATACCCATTTGTACTTACAGTGTACCCACTGTCTAGTATACACATCTGACGCTGCCGACGACTTAATAGGTGTAGATCTCGGT
>CAMWQF010000297.1 GCA_947176285.1 uncultured Porphyromonadaceae bacterium | reverse complement strand
TGTGGATGTAGATCATGATTATTGGGGTCATTCACTTCGAGCAGTAATTGATAAATAATTATAAGTTTGAAGATTGTAAATTATTGAAAACAATGTCAAATAAACATATTATTGATTCTCAACATCCAGTTTCCGAGAACAGACATATGACGAGGGATATTATTTTGATGATATTGGCATGGTCGACCATATCGCCTTTAATAATGTTGATAAACCGAAATGAAAGATACTTCAAAAAATGGGTGATGTGGCTGATTATTTTAGTTTCTCCTTTTGCTTCATATCTATTGATTCTCTTACTTATATCCATTGTAGGAATGGCTTGGATAGTGGAGTGTATCGGATATGCTGCTACATTAGGAGATCTAAACTCAGTATTGAATACCAGTGCTTATCCTGAATTGACTCAGTTCTCTAACAATCCCGCGGTATTGTTTCTTGAATTGCTGTGCCTACCAATCTATGCCATATGTGTCGGTATACTCTACGTGACCATGCAATTCACAGGATGGAGTTATCGAACAGCGTCCGTTTATATTTGCGAATATGCCACTCCCCTCTTTTGCGCCGCATGCGCATTGGGTATACTCATCTTGATCGTATCGAAGCTCTCTAAGATGAGGAACACCGGACGCTGTCTCATAGCTCTACCTATGCTTGCGGAAGCCTATATGCTATATGACTGTATTCATACTTATATCGTCAGGAAAGCCTTGTATGCCGGAATGAGCAATGATGCGATTTTTAAATATGTTGTAGACTATCTCATAAAAATGGGGGAAAGAAGCCATACGAACTATGTGCTGGCAAACATGTATGTTTATATTCTGCCATTCTTGCTGATACTGATAATAGGACTTATAGGACTGATAATATATAGATTCACGAAGAAATCTAAAGTAAAATGAACCGGGCGAAATGCGAGAGATATCTCACGCGCAGAGGAGCAATGGGCTCGATTAGCTACGCATTGCATCTTGTGAATGAGAGAGACTCGATAAAAACCACAGAGAAGGGAACTTGAAGTTTATACTGAGAAGATATTGAAATGAGACGTACAATATTGTTATTGATTTTGTTTTTGGCAGTTCTCGGGATTAGAGCGGAAACTTATGTTGTATGTGTGGGTATTGGTACTTATGCCGATCCTAAAGTCAAGAATCTGACTAAGACTGAGAAAGATGCGAAAGCTATTGCAGAGTTCTATAAGAAGGGGACGGATAATGTCATTACGCTTACCGGCAGATATGCAACAAAAGCGCAAATCCTTAAAAGTCTACGCAGCCAGTTCGGTCGGGCTAAAGAGGGTGATAAGATTATATTCTATTTCAGTGGACACGGTTATCCCGGTGGATTCTGTCCTTATGATATGACAAAAGCTGAAGATGGTCTGTCTTATGCCGAAGTGATCAAGGTTATGTCTGATTCTAAGGCGAAAGACAAGATAATATTTGCCGATGCTTGTAACAGCGGTGCAATCCGACAAAGTAATGTTCCGACAAAATCTGATACCGGCAACGTGATGTTATTCCTGTCGTCTAGAGGAAATGAATATTCTATCGAATCGCCGTTACTATCCAATGGTTATTTCACCAACTATCTTCTTCACGGACTTGGAGGGAAAGCGGATGCGAACAGGGACAGGTCGATTACAGCAAAAGAACTATACGATTACGTCAGCATCGGAGTGACGCAGCTATCCAATGGGAAGCAGCATCCGGTAATGTGGGGTAGTTTTCCCGACGACTTGGTCATTGTGAAGTATGGTCATCAGTAATTATCTCATGACAGAGACAAATGATGGAATGAACTGAATTCCTAACACCGCCGCAATGCGAAAGAAACTAGAAAGTTGCATATCCGCCTTGCCTCTTTCTACTCTTGCTATATAAGTTTGTTCCCTTCCAATTTTTTCGGCAACTTCCTTTTGAGTAAGCTTTAATTCTCGTCTTCTATCACGAAGAAGGGTACCATAATACCAGGCTATGGCCTTAGCGTTGAATTCTTCTCGTTCTGGAGTTCCATCAAATCCATATTTCTCGTCAAGAAGCTGGTTTGTCGTAGGAAGTTTAGCCAGTTTATTTTCATCTAATTGCATCATTACTGTAAATTTTTAAGTATTGTTCGTGCCTTTGTTTCGCTACTCTCACCAAGCTACAAAGATAATTGATATTTTCTAATATAACAAGAAAAAAAGAACTAAAAAGTTCTATATAATAGACTCGTTGAAATTTCATCAATTAACCATGGGGTTTTGTCAATCATACACCTAATTATTATGCAGCAAAATCGGAAGTAATTAATTTTGTAGAAAAAATACGGAATTATCATGCAGCTAAGAGAAGGATCAGAACTTCAGAACGGGAAATACCGGATTCTCCGTGTTCTCGGACAGGGAGGATTCGGTATAACATATCTTGCCGAGAATACCCTGCTTGACAGGAAAGTCGCAATCAAGGAATTCTTCCCGAAGGATTTCTGTGGTCGCGACAATACAAGCCATCTGACGCTCGGCACCCAGAACAATGCAGAGACTGTTGAGAAACTTAAGACACGTTTCCTGAAGGAAGCAAAGAATATCGCGAAACTTGACCATACCGGTATTATCAAGATTCATGATATCTTTGAGGAAAACAACACTGCCTACTATGTAATGGACTACATAGAGGGTGAAAACCTCAATGAGATAGTAAAGCGTCAAGGACCATTATCAGAAGCAAAGGCTGTTCAATATATCCAAAAAGTTGGAGTTGCCCTCGACTATATTCATTCTAGGAATATGACACACTTCGACGTTAAACCAGCTAACATTATGGTTCGCCGAAGTGATGACCAACCTATTCTGATTGACTTCGGACTATCAAAACAATACGACTCCCACGGAGATGCTACCTCAACTTTGATGCAAGGTGTCAGTCACGGCTACTCTCCAATAGAACTATATAATCCTGGGAGCCTCTCATCCTTCTCACCGCAGACAGATGTGTATTCTCTTGGAGCCACACTGTATTTTCTTCTGACTGGAAGGGTACCTCCTCCCGCTTCTGATTTATTGGAGAATGGGATCATCATGCCGCCTGATTTTTCAGACTCTAATGCAACAGCAATACAAAATGCGATGTCCATATGCAGGACAAAGCGTCCTTTACAGATAAGTGCCTTTACAGAACAACTTTCGATTCAAAGTAATAATCAAAAACCATCACAAGAATCTGTTTCCGACACAAATGAAGACACTGTTTTCATAAATCCTGAAAGAGAAAAAGATAAAGATATTAATATTCAGAACACTGTTACTTATGAACAAATAGGAGATGAAGAATATGAGCCATCGTCATGGGATAGATTTGTCACGAATATTTCAAGTACAAACTGCTTGATTGATACTTATTCTGTCTCAAATTCACGAAAACTATTATATTTTTTTGTCCATATTTGCTTGATTATTCTATCCATACCTTTAGGCTGGATTCTGTGGCTTGTATTTTTTAACCGTCTTAAGGGAGCCTTAAAAAAATTATTCTTCGTGCAAAATATTTCAGACTTTGATGAAGGATCAGACTATTCAACTGTTAAATGTTGGGGAATAATAAGTATCCCTATACTTGTAATACTTATTGAAGGGTCTTTTATTCTTTACACGGTAAAAGATAACCATAGCAGAGAAC
The DNA here is from genome assembly GCA_947176285.1 of uncultured Porphyromonadaceae bacterium. Classification (GTDB taxonomy): domain Bacteria; phylum Bacteroidota; class Bacteroidia; order Bacteroidales; family Muribaculaceae; genus Lepagella. Next base: position 328 of record CAMWQF010000297.1, on the reverse strand, counting down.
TAAATGAATATATCACTGAGTTCAATTCCAAAGCCCCATATTATATGATGGAGGCTAAGATTACTTCAATAGAATTAAGAGGAAAAGATATAATTTATAATTGTGAAACCTCTGATAATATACATAAAGAACGAGAGGTCTTAAATAAGCAAAATGTTGAATTATGGAAACCAATACTTACAGTTGAGGATTCTTTATTCAATTTATGGAATATCAAACGCTATATTTTTAGTTTTCGGAATAATGGAACTCCGACTGGAAACGTTATATTTTCTAAGTCAGAATTAGATGATTATAAAAAAATCGATGAGAATAGTAAGGCTTCTTA
>CAMWQF010000296.1 GCA_947176285.1 uncultured Porphyromonadaceae bacterium | reverse complement strand
GATCCTTCCCTGGAGTATAGACATTGAAAGGAGAGTTCTCTGAATCCTTCTCAAGTTTATCATATACGTTGATCAGTTCCTTATACCTCACTCTTGAGTTTCCAGGCATCAGCACCCATCTCTTGCCATCTTGAGGGAAATGTATGCTGTTTTCAGCCCTTGCATCCGCATCAACTTCCACAGTAGCCCTTGCATGGCTAAGCCTTGTCACAAACCTGATTATTACCGGGATCTCAAATTTCTCCGACAGATTGAATCCATAATCAGCCATATCGTATGCTTCTTGCTGATTTGAAGGTTCCAACACTGGTATGAAAGCAAATTCCCCATAGAATCTTGAGTCTTGCTCATTCTGAGATGAATGCATCGAAGGGTCATCGGCAACAGCCACCAGCATCCCGCCGTTGGCTCCAGTCATGCCTGAATTGACAAACGCATCTGCTGATGCATTCAATCCCACATGCTTCATCGTGACAATCGAACGTTTCCCTGCATACGACATCCCCAAAGCCTCTTCATAGGCAGTCTTTTCATTGCTCGACCAATGTGAATGTATACCTCTTTCCTTCGCTGTAGTATTAGCCTGGACATATTCCATAATTTCAGTGGATGGCGTTCCGGGATATCCGTAAGCCCCACTCAGTCCGGCATTAATGGCTCCCAAAGCAAAAGCCTCATCGCCTAAGAGAAGTTTCTTTATTTTCATGTATTAGATCATTTTGATAGGTTTATGACTCTTCGGTAGAAGTATCTCAATATTATCTGTTGCAAATTTACAAAAAATAATCCACACTATCAAGCAATATGCCCTACAACATAAAAATTAGAATTTAGATTTATAATAATCCGTTATTAGAGATTGCGACCAAGCCTCAGCTTGCTATATCCCGCCACTCCTATCCCCTTCAATTTATACACACACCTCTCCCCTGTTTTTACACCTATCTTCCTTACTCAAAAACTTTGTGATGAAAAAATTTTTTTATCAAAAGTTATTAACTTTTCACAAACATGTGTTGAAGGAGAAACAGGAGTGGTCATTGCCGCTCCTTGCTTACAAAATTACAACCTAACTGCAAACTCCGAAAGGTGTACTTCAGTTAATGCTTACAATTCCAATTCAGGCGAAATATCATTGAAGCGACAAGTCCATAAAAAAGAAAGCCCCTCGGTGGTGTCCGAAGGGTCGTATGAGTTATGCGATTGAAGCTTTCCGGTCGAGACCTTCGGCTTGATTCACGAAAGCGCGGCGGTGATGCCGCATTACGTAATTATATTATGCTGGGATGTTCGGATATTCATCCAATTAACCCCAATTTTTTCATACCTTCTTCTGCGCACTCACAATCTTTTCTCGAACGAGAGGGCCCTTCATTAATTAATTCTTGGCAGAAAGCTACAAGAGCAAGAATCCCATTGTTTGTGACTCCATAAGTATCCTCAGGAATAACACAATTTGCCAGAGCGCAAAACTCTTCTGCCAAGATAATTTTCAAATCATCATCCCATATCTCATAAAATCGAGTGTTATCTTTAAGCCATTTCATAATTGTGTAGTCTTCACACATCTTCATGAATTGGTCCATCGGTAAGTTTTGTCCCTTATCAACAAGAGAAAGAAGATCATAGGTTAGCAAGGGAAATATACCCGGCTGGAATTTAATAGACATCTTATTTGTATATCACCGTTGTAATTGTCTAAACTGTCGAACTCGTCCATATTTATTTTGTTGATGTCATTGCGTCAATAAGATCTTGGTAACAAGTTACCTTATGATACTTGACTTTATCGGTTGAAATATCATCCATCATCTGAGAATAGCAATCAATCTTTGCATTCTCTATCGCATTAATTTGCATAGAATTGAGAGAGCCTTTGGTCTCAGCGATAAAGAAAATGTGCTTGACATTGCCTTTCTGCATCGCTATCGCCCAGTCGGGAGCATAGTTGCCGACGGGAGTAGGAATATTGAATGAGCGTGGGAGTTTAGCATAAACCACCACTTCGTTTGCCTCGTCAAGGTTGTGGGCGAAGTTACGCTCACCAATACTGTCGGATACAACGTAATCTGTAACGTGCTTGGATGCCTGATAAGCTTTATCAAACTCAGCCTTACTTGCTGCAGTGAAGATGTCCGAGTCATACTTCCCATCAGTCAAATGGTAATGGATATGATCAACAATCATTGTGGCTTTCTGCTCGCGGATAATATGCACGACCTTACGGATAAATTCTTCGGGGTTGTTGCGGAACAAGGAGAGTTTCGCCGGACGCAGACCTTGAAGAATCTTAGCGGCAGTTCGTCGGGTGATATTGGCACCCTTGGTGATCTGCCCGATAAGGTCATACTTTACGGATGAAGTGCTTACGTCGGTAAGTTCCTGAGAGGAGGATTTGGTGTCACCAAATTCAGTTACTTCATCCTCATGCTGCTTACCTTCGATTTTTATGTAGCGCAGAGTCCTCACCTGCAACTCGTCTGAATTAAGGTGCAGGATTGCGTTCTTAATCAGTTCATCTGAGTTATAGCTGACGGTATAGACATATTGGTGGTTAATCTCTTTCCATAGAGCCTGAAACTCCTCCCGGTAGAAATTGGCGTTGAGCTTAGGCTCAGGTAATTTCGTTTTGGCACCGTTCTCTGTCATGCCGTCAAGCAGAGACGGGTCGAAGATAGAGTTGATAAGGCGATTAACACCCTCTACCATAGGTTGAAGTTTGGCAGGTAACGGAGCGAGCGTTCCAGCCTCACGATCAGCGTGATATTTCGGCGTAATGTTGCCGCTATCATCCACATATTCGTTATCTTCAAGATAGATCATTATGCGTGAAGCCTCAGAATCGGTAACGACATGAGGCTGACCGTCGAGCGTAATGGTTTTCCCCTTGAAGTAGTCAGTAGAAGCCTTGGTAGCACGTTCACGCAGAGCGTCGCGTGTTTCCTTTTGGAGAGCGTTGGTAAAGTCTGCATAACTCTCGTTAGCGATTACTGTAAGGACATTGATGTTGTGAACATCATCGCCAAGCAGTTCCTTATCCTGACGCACACCATTCTTGTCAACGGCAATACGCAGACCGCGTCCCACTTCCTGACGTTTTGCTGTGGTGGAGTCACTGTGCCGGAGCGTACAAATCTGGAACACGTTGGGGTTATCCCAGCCTTCACGGAGTGCGGAATGGGAGAAGATAAAGCGAGTCGGTTCATCGAAACTCAACAGACGCTCCTTATCTCGGAGTATAAGGTCATAGTCGGATGCTTCCTCGCTGACATCGCTGCCACGCTTTGTTTTGGTGTCTATCATCTTCCCTTTCTTATCGATAGAGAAGTAACCGCGATGAGTCTGATAGGGATAGAACCGGCGAAGATATTCGTTGTATTCCTCATCGAAGATATGGAACTCTTCATTGACAAGTCGGGAGTATTCCTCTTCAAAGATAGTTTGGAATATACCCTTGACAGGTTCGCCGTTCTCGTCGTACTTGCGGTATTTCGCCACTTCGTCAATGAAGAATAGCGACAGACACTTGATTCCTTTCTTGAATAACTGACGCTCCTTCTCGAAGTGAGCCTTTATTGTCTCACGTATCTGAATACGCTGAAGATGCAATAGATTTTGATCACCCACTACATCGCCCTTGCGGAGTGTCACTCCATTGGTAAAGGTGACGTAAGCGGTCGGTTGTGTGGCTGAGCCGGGGAAAATTTCGGCTATATCGAATCCCCGGTATTGCTCCAGTTCCTTTGACTCCACAAATAATGAATCTCCCACACCAAGGGTCTTGAACAGGCGACGTGGCTCTCCGGAAGCACTTTTGACCTCGATTGAGATGCGTGCCATCGGGGGCTTGGTCGGTGATAGGATAATGTTGTCAAGATACATATAGCCGTTTGTGCCTCGCAGGTTTTTCAGTTCAAAACCGACAACATTAATGCGCTTGACAAGACGCTCGCGGTAAGCGTCGAGCGCGTCGAGTGCATAGACCGGGTCGTGCTTTGTGCGGGGGGTAGCCG
>CAMWQF010000295.1 GCA_947176285.1 uncultured Porphyromonadaceae bacterium | reverse complement strand
TCGATGTAGTGCGTCAGCGTTATGGCAACCTCTTCGATATGTATGAGGAAATCACAGACGTTAACCCGGGTGAACTCGCTAAGGAAATCGACGGCGTGAAATACTACAACCCGATGATGATTTTCCCTGCTATCCACTACACTATGGGTGGTATCTGGGTTGACTACGAACTCCAGACTTCTGTTAAGGGTCTCTTCGCTATCGGTGAATGTAACTTCTCCGACCATGGCGCTAACCGTCTTGGTGCTTCCGCTCTTATGCAAGGTCTTGCTGACGGCTACTTCGTGCTTCCTTACACTATCCAGAACTATTTGAGCGACCAGATCTCTGTGCCCCGCTTCTCTACTGATCTTCCTGAATTTGAAGAATGCGAGAAGAAATGCCGTGAAGTTCAGGAGAAACTCATGAACATCAAGGGCAAGCGTTCTGTTGACTCTATCCATAAGGAACTCGGCCACATCATGTGGGAATACGTTGGTATGGGTCGTACTGCTGAAGGTCTTAAGACTGCTATCGACAAACTCGATGCTCTCCGCAAGGTCTTTGACACTGACCTCTTCATCCCGGGATCAATCGAAGGCATGAACATCGAGCTCGACAAGGCTTTCCGTCTCAACGACTTCATCACAATGGGCAAACTCATGGCTTACGATGCTCTTTCTCGTAATGAGTCTTGCGGTGGTCACTTCCGTGAGGAATACCAGACTGAAGAAGGCGAGGCTAAGCGTGACGATGAACACTACTTCTACGTTTCTTGCTGGGAATACCAGGGCGCTGACAAGGCTCCTGAGCAGATCATTGAGCCGCTCCACTATGAAGCAATTAAGGTTCAGACCCGTAACTATAAGTCATAATCCACTCAAAACTGAAATCAGACAATGGAAGAAAATATTATGAAAGTCAACCTCCGCGTTTGGCGTCAGGCTAATGCAAAGGCCAAAGGTGGATTCGTGACTTACGAAAATGTCGAGACTACTCCCGACACTTCCTTCCTTGAGACTCTCGACATCCTTAACGAGACTCTTGTGGAAGAGGGACAGGAGCCTATCGTATTCGACCACGACTGCCGCGAAGGTATCTGCGGTATGTGTTCTCTTTACATCAATGGTCATCCTCATGGTCCTGCTACAGGTGCTACTACCTGCCAGCTCTACATGCGCCGTTTCCAGAATGGCGAGACCATCACTGTTGAACCATGGCGTTCTGCTGCGTTCCCTGTGATTAAAGACCTTATGGTAGACCGTAATGCATTCGACAAGATCCAGCAGGCTGGTGGCTATGTTAGCTTCAACTGCGGTGGCGCTCAGGATGCCAATGATCTCCCGATCTCTAAGGTGAATGCCGACGAGGCTATGGACTCTGCAAGCTGCATCGGCTGCGGCGCATGCGTCGCTGCCTGCAAGAATGGCTCTGCTATGCTCTTCGTCAGCGCAAAGATCAGCCAACTCTCATTGCTCCCTCAGGGTGAGGTTGAGAAAGACCGTCGTGTACGCGCTATGGTTGCAAAGATGGATGAACTCGGCTTCGGTAACTGCACCAACACCGGTGCTTGCTCTGCTGAATGCCCAAAGAACATCAAACTTTACAACATCGGCCGCATGAACCGCCAGTTCATCGCCGCAAAATGCAAAGAATAATCCCATCCAATAGGATAAAAACTAAGCCCTCCGAGTCAAGCCCGGAGGGCTTCCTATTTTTCACCAAGCCATTCCGAATCAACATAAGTAGTAAGCATGCTACGCATGCGTCCCCGCGCGTTCATGACTTCCCGCGTCAAAGCCCGGAGGGCTTCCAATATTGTTAACCCCGAGCGCAGCTCGGGGTTAAGCCTACCACTGACATGCGACCCCGGAGGTGTCGAACTATATGGAGCCGATGACACCCTTTTTCTTCCCTATCTTGACTATCTTCTTATCAAGCGATGCAGGAGCATACTCCCAATAAGGCTTCATCTTATCCCTTAGTTGAGCAGCCCCACAAAGCCTATCTTCCAGCAAAGAAGATGTATTATTTATCAGATTAAGGAACGCTTCTTCTCGTTGCTTTATAGGCAACTCTCTTCCCGAATGATACTCCGCAAAAAGCGACGGACGTGCCAGCAATCCACGCCCCACCATCACTCCATCATAGTCGGAAGTCAAAGCATCAATATCTGAAGGGTTAGCAATCTCCCCATTGAAAACAATAGGATGCTTAAGCATTGAAGAAAACTCCTTCATCTCCGAAAGCAATAGATTTCCCTTATACTGCTGTTTCGCAGTGCGAGGATGTATTGTCACGTGCCGCAGAGGCATCGAATTTATAATGTATGCTAAAGCTAAAGCCTCAGTAGGATCATTGACCCCAAGCCGCATCTTGACGGAAAACTGGATCTCCGGATAATGCGCCATCTCATCAGCAATCTCAGCCACCCTGTCAGGAATACTCAGCATTCCCGCACCACGACCTTTCTTCACTTGAGGAGGGAATGGACATCCCATGTTCATATCCACCCGCTCTGCTCCCGCCTCAGCAAGCGTATCCACAAGCAGTCGCCACTCCTCCGCATCCTTGAAAATTATTTGCGGAGTAAGCATCATCCCCTTATTAAGATCCGAAGTAAAATCCCGCAGATCGCGCGCCCTAACCACACCCTTTTCCACACGAATAAACGGAGTGAAATACTCCACCAACCCCTGAGAATTGCCAAACATATCAAAATACACTCTCCTCCACTCAGCCACCGTAAGTCCCTGAAGGGGCGCCACCATCAACTTGAAATCCTTTTCCATACCGCAAAATTACCAAAAAAATCGCAATCCCCCCGATTATATTGTTTTTTTATTCAAAATTCCCTTATCCTTAATACTGAATAATATTGAATCATTGAAAAAATATACCGGATCGCAAAAGCAATCCGGCACAAAAAACTTTTATAAGAATAAACTTATCGAGCCTTATTCAATATGATATTAAATTCGTCATTTCCACTGAGTTTAGCCTTGAGAGAGAAGTAACGGCCTTCCATCTCCACTGGAGCCATCTGAAGAGCCTCACATGTTGCATCCGGCACATTCTGCACATACATAAAGACCACTAATCCCGCATACTGATTGAATGCCGCAACCAACACATCATTACTATTCTCTCCGGTCTGTTCCCAATACGCAAAGGCTCCTACATAACTATTGTATCCACCATTGACCAAATACACCATCGGCACCTGATTGAGTATAGTGAGCGCGGCCTCCGCTGTCTGAACGATCTGAGGGGCATGGAGATTGTAGGCAGCCGCAAGATTTCCCTCTTTTACGGTGAATCCATTAATCTTCTCAAACGGCAAATCCATCGGCAAGTTATAATCTGGATTTGTTACTGAAACATTAGGGATATTTGAAAGAGCCTTATAGGCATCCTTAAGGCTCATAGCAGAAGTTCCCAGAGCAACGCTGACCAGGGCGATAAGTGTAAGAAGTGTCTTTTTCATAGCAAATTAATATTTTTAAGATTTCCAAAATAAAACAACTCCATCAATCCTAATGTTCAGTCACATCCTAATAATTCAAATCCCCATCCCCGTCATTCCCCCATTCTCTCACAGCGCAGCCGGTTTGTCGAAGGTGAAACGACCATCCCCTCCATCAACAAAGCACACTCCAACAATCTATTAAGGATCATTCCACGCACATGATAAGCCAATATCCCTTAGTCAGCACTCTACACTCAAAATTTCCAACTGTTTTCTATCGGCACTCTCAGATATTTTTACTAAATTTGCATTATGGCAAAGGAAACACTTATTCAGCATAACACACCAGATTACAACATCGCTGTTCAGACAATAAAAGACGCTATTCTTCGTAGCCAGTATCAGGCGGCGAAGTTAATTAACCGTGAAATGCTCTCACTATATTATGGGATTGGCAGGTATGTTTCTGCTAATTCAAGGAAGGGGTTTTGGGGAACAAATGCTATTGAGAATATCTCCGAGCGATTACGCAAAGAGTTACCAGGGCTTAAAGGATTCTCGACAACA
>CAMWQF010000294.1 GCA_947176285.1 uncultured Porphyromonadaceae bacterium | reverse complement strand
TGGATTTGCTCAATGTCCTGTTCTATTTGCTTGATCTTGCGCTCAAGATCCTTGAGCATAGAATTGCCTGCGCTCGACTTGACATTAAAGAATCCCATATTGTTGTGATAAGTCTTGAGATCATTTTTCTTAGCCTCAAGCTGGCGAAGCAGATAGTCTTTCTCCCGCTTCACTTTTGAGGTATCATCTTTAATGTCTTCCACTTTCTGCTCAAAGCGACGCATGCTGTTGCGACTTTCTTTAGCATCGAAAGAATTATATATCTTATCACAAATCTCACGATATTCAGCACGCAACTGGTCTTTGAGTTTGAAAGGAACGTGGCCTATAGCATTCCACTTATCTTGGAGTTCACGCACAAGAGGAAGCAACTGCTTGCGATCCAATTCAAGGTCGAGAGCCTGAAGTTGAGATATTACTTCTTTCTTTGCTTCAAGGTTAGCGTTTTCCTCTTTGCGACGATCTCCGTTTTCTGCCTTGCGGCGGTCGAACACTGCATTGCATGCAGTAGTAAAACGGTTCCAAACCTCATCAGAGTGACGGCGACCAGCACTTCCGATTTTCTTCCACTCATCACGAAGTTTCTGCACAGTATCGATAGCCACACCGATCTTTTCTTCAGCAGCAAGAGCCTCTGCTTTCTCGCAAAGTTCAAGTTTCTTCTTCAAATTCTCATTATATTCATCTTTCACACGATGGAAATATTCTGCTTTCGCCTTGAAGAATTCATCGCAAACATTGCGGAAACGATTGTAAAGAGCAGCATTGTTCTTTCTCGAAGCAAATCCGGTCTCCTTCCATTTTGCCTGGAGATCAATTACTTTCTTAGTGGCTTCATCCCATGCATTAAATGTCTCTGGAAGAGAAGCAACTACAGTTTCTGCCTCTTCACAAAGCTTTGTCTTTGCTTCTTCATTCGCAGCTTCGGTTGCCTTACGACCCTCAAAAAATTCCTGATGACGTTTTCTTACCACGGAAGACGCTTCACGGAACTCTTCCCAAAGAGGTTCGCGATATTCTTTAGCAACCGGACCTGTCTCTCTCCATTCATTATGCAGAATCATCAGTTTGTTGATGGCATCAACAACGTCAGGATTTTCAGCAAGTGCTTTGGCTTGCTCCACTAGCTGACGCTTAGACTCAAGGTTTTTCTTGAAGTCAAGGTCGCGGAGCTCCTTATTCATTTTTAATTGGTCGTAGAAAAGTTCCACCGAAGTCTGGAATTCTTTCCAAAGGCCGGTGACGGCAGTGTCGGGAAGATCAGCCTTTTCTTTAAATTGCTTCTGCAGATCCTGGAATTTCTGGAAATTGACGTTTACGTTATCTATATCAGCTGCAATTTCCTTAATTTGAGACAATATAGCCTGCTTAGCCTCGAGATTGGATTGCCTGAGTTTCTGGTCAGCCTCAAGCCAAGCAGCACGAATATCGCGGAAACGAGCGAAAAGATCGCGCACTTCAGCCTCACCTTCATCGGGAGAAGAAACAAACTCTTCCGGATTGCCACCCTCAGCAATGTGCTTTTCGAGTTCAGCAAGCGTTTCTTTGCTTCTTAGAGCGAAATAAGCATTCTTGATGGCTTGGGCCTCGTGATGTTCGGTAGCGCGTGCTTCATCCACAATTTTGCGTAAAGCATCAATGAGTTCGCATTTTGACATTTCTGAAAAGCGTGGTTTACGCCCTTCATCATCTACTTCGGGAGTCACTTCATCAATAGTTTCTACTTCTGCAGTCTCTACATTGACTGTCTCAACTCCGGGGGTGGGTTCAGTAATTTCCACTTCTGAAACATTCTTTACTTCGTCAGTCATGGCAAGGTGAGGTTATTTTTTTATGATTATTCTTCTACTTTAATTGAAATGATTCGGATGTCTTCCACAGGGCGATCCCTGCCGTCGGTCTCCGCTTTCTGAATTTTTTCCACAATATCCATGCCCTCGAGAACTTCCCCGAAAACAGTATATTGTCCGTCAAGATGAGGCGTGCCGCCGATTGTAGTGTAATCGCGCACTTGATCTTCAGTCATAGTGACAGGCTTAACATTTTCCTCTGTCTGTCGAATAAGTTCCTGGCGGAGATTCTCAAGTCCGATAGTGTCTCCGGCAAGACGGAGTTGGCGAATAGTGTCTATATTCTCCTTTTGAAGATTCAAGAAATAAGACTGCAACTGTCTTTGCACTGACATTTCTTCCATTCTGGAAATTTGCTGGGGAAGATATTTTTTTCCTGTCACAATATAGAACTGGCTACCGGAACTTTTACGCTCGGGGTTCATTTCATCGCCGGTGCGTGCAGCTGCCAATGCCCCATATTTATGATAATGCTTGGGATAGACTATTTCGGCAGGAATCTGATATCCGGGACCTCCGCTACCGAGCATTGCTCCGGGAGCTGCATCTTTTGATTCCGGGTCGCCGGTCTGCACCATGAAGTCATTGATCACTCTATGGAAAAGCACACCATCATAGAATCCCTCTTTGGCGAGTTTGAGGAAATTATCTCTATGAAGCGGTGTATCGTCATAAAGACGTATCTTTATATCGCCGGCAGTCGTAGCAACGTCGAGTGTCGGGCCTGCCGGCACTTCGCTCTTGTTTATTTCAGCAGTCATCTCCACATTATTTGATTGTTGTGCGCCGGGTGCGGCTTTGCTGGCAGCATATGCGGCAGTGGCTAACACAGCCAAAACACCCATAATCGCGACAGATGTCAAAATTTTCTTCTTCATTTACATTTACTTAGATGCCATCGGCAGAATATATTCTTTTATAAATTCTTCTGAATGTATCATCTACTGCCTTTAACTCATCGGCACGTTCTTTATAGTCATTTCCCCAAATTGCTTGAAGCAGCGAGCCAATGTATCTACGCTCCCTGTCTTTCTCAATAGCACCCTCCACAAGCGGAGTGATCCATCCGGCAAACTTTTCTCGGTCTACTGCACAAAGAAAACGAGCAGTAGAAGCAAGAAACTGCCCTGATATGTCGACACGGCGAAGATTATCGTACAACTCAGGCATACAGTCAATGCATGTGTCTACATTATTGACTATATAGTCGTAGGTCGCCATGCCATCCTTATCCCCAGCCAAACTTTTCAATGTTTCACTCATATTTATTCTGATTTATCCCAATTTCAAGGCTGCTTTCTGAAGCCAATGGGAATATCAAAGCGCAAATTTACACAAAATATTCGAATAAATTAGATTTTCGAGAAAAAAAATGTTTTTCTTATCCAAAATACTTTGTATAATGTTTTATTTTTATATACTTCATCTTAGAAAACAGTTAAGAAAGTGAATAAAACTGATAAAATAATCGTTATCGGACGTCAATATGGAGGCACCGGCAGGAAGACCGGCAGAGCCTTGGCTGAAAAACTGGGACTCCCCTACTACGATAAGGAGATTATTAATAAGGTGTCGGCAAAATATGGCTACGACCCCGACATTCTCCATCGTGCTGATGAAAAAAAGCCCTCTCCTTTCCGCAGCATGCTTCTTGGGAAATATGGAGTGATGGATATGTATGCCACTTCGCCGCTTAGCCGAGAATCGCTCTATGAGGCTCAGACCAATGTCATCAGGCAAATTAGCAGCGAGGGAGGATGCGTGATAGTAGGGAGGACAGCCGACTATATTTTGAGAGAACATCCCGGGATGGTCAGCATCTTCATCCATGCGCCACAAGAATGGCGTGCCCAAAATCTCATTAAGCGCGGAGAGGCTGATACCATTCAGGACGCATTGGCAAAAATAAAAAAAGCCGACAGCGAACGCGAGGGATACTACAACTATTTCACAGGGAAAAAGTGGGGATCTGCCGACAATTACCATCTTTCTATAGATGCTTCGCTGGTAGACCCTGAAGAGATGGTAGACATCATCGCCCGATTCATAGAGAAAAAGAAAATTTAAGCTGAACATTTCCGCTCAGCCGAATGTATATTATTATAGTTGCAGAAGAGAGGTCTGTCGCTTCATGCCGGGCGCATGAAGAGGAAAGTCCGGGCAACA
>CAMWQF010000293.1 GCA_947176285.1 uncultured Porphyromonadaceae bacterium | reverse complement strand
GCCCAATATTAGTCTTCATATCAATAATATATTTAAAGATAATGAATTAGAACGAAATTCAGTTGTTAAGTATTACTTAACAACAATTCCTGATACCTGTGTCTCTGGGTTTTGTCATTATAACTTTGACCATCGTTAAGAAGAATTTTACCTGTAAATCTTCCATCCAAATTTGGAGGTATGAGGGAAATTTGCTATTTTTGTGCTTGAAAAGGTGGTGTATGATATGGCTGTTATCGCTTGAAAAGGTGGTGCTATGCTATCTTACGTATGCTTGAAAAGGTGGTGATTAGATATGAAGAGAAAAATTTACAATAAGATATTGAAGTGGAAAGAGCAATGGAACGGAAGGACGGCATTGCTTGTAGATGGAGCGAGACGTATAGGCAAGAGCTGGATAGTCGAGGAATTTGGGCGAAACGAGTATAAGACATATATTCTTATAGATTTCAATAATGTCAGGAATGAGATAAAAGAACTTTTCGAACTCTATCTGACCGATCTTGATACCTTCTTCATGCGTCTCAGCCTATATACAGGTATACGCCTGCATCAAAGAGAATCACTGATCATATTTGATGAAGTCCAGATGTATCCCAAAGCACGAGCCGCTATAAAATATCTTGTCGATGATGGTCGGTATGATTATATAGAGACAGGATCTCTTGTGAGCATAAACCATAATGTCAAAGATATAGTCATTCCGAGTGAAGAGATCAGAATCAATATGTATCCCATGGATCTTGAGGAATTCATGTGGGCCAACGGGCAGGAGATGCTTTTCGACTTCGTTAAGGCACAATACGCATCATTGTCTCCGCTTGGGCAGTCGCTTCATCGGCAAATGATGGAATCGTTGAGAACATATATATTGGTAGGTGGTATGCCCCAGGCGGTGCTAAGTTTTGTGGATCATAAGGACATGAGGGAGGTAGATGCGATTAAGCGTAGTATCCTTTCTCTTTATAGAAACGATATAAGTAAATATGCCGGCAGATCAGCTCCTAAGGTTTCCCTCCTCTTCGACAGCATTCCGGGAATGCTCCAGCAACATGAAAAAAGACTCCGGCCATCCAAAATACGAACTGGGTCAAAGATGAAGGACTTCTCAGAACCCATGTTTTGGTTGGATGAAAGCCGCGTAGTAAATTTCTGCTATAATACTACAGAGCCATCTGTGGGTTTGGCTTTGAACAAGGATGAATCAAAAGTGAAGATATATATGGCCGATACAGGGCTACTGGTGTCCATGGCATTCAGCGCAGGAGAATTGGAACAGTACGGTATTTATGAGAAGATACTGCGAGGAAAACTTGAATTCAATAAAGGTATGTTGATTGAGAATCTGGTAGCTCAAATGCTTCGTACTTCCGGGCATCCGCTCTTTTATTATACATGTTCCTCCAGAGAAGACGCATCCGACCGCATGGAGATCGATTTCCTGATACGCAAGGAGAAAGTGACAAGCCGTCACAATATCTGTCCCATTGAGGTGAAATCTTCGTCACGCTACACTCTCACTTCTCTTAATAAATACAATAAGAAATTCCATAATTATCTTGGGCAATCATATATACTCCACTCTAAAGATCTGGAGATTAAGGACAATTTCGTTTATCTTCCATTATATATGGCCGGTCTATTATGAATTAATCAAGTTTTTGTCGGTATCGGGGACCTTTCAAAAAAGTCTCTTGGCGAGTCAGCAATGTCTGACATGTACAAGAAAGCTAATCTCAAGGGTTCACAGGCAATCATCAACGTAAATGTCAGCAATAAGAACAAGTTTATCCTGATTCATAATCTGACAAAGGCTATCGCTACTGGTACTGTAATTGAATTCGTTGACTAATCAAGCATGTAGATAAACACTTTTCTGTTGAATAATACCGAATTTTTATTGTATCTTTGCCGATGAGAATCAACTTGATTGCTTTGAAACTTTTGGCCCGAAGACTTTGAAGACCGGAAACTATTATAGAATATGAGCGAATTAGCAAGGAGTAAATCATACGACGAACTCTACTCGGAGATCAAATAGGACTACGCACTTGTATGGTAGGATAAAGAGAATCGAAATAAAGTGGACTGACAAAATCTCCGACTGTATCGATATCCAGTGCGAGATAGAGCCGGTTGCTTTCGATGATATGGCAAATAGGACTCCAGCCGAGTCGAGCGTCTCGATCCGTGAGCGCGTAATAAAAGCCCGCACCATCGCTGACCTCGAATACGCCGCCACAATGGCAGCCGAAGAAGCCGTGACCGCTCCCGTCCTCAGCCGCCATATAGCTGAAGCTATCGGCTACCGCGCCCTTGACCGCGCCTCCTGCGGTCAGATTTTCGAACTGCTATAAATACTAACCTAAAAAATTATATATCATGGATGTTGAGAATATTAAAGAATATTTAAAAGAGATGAAGAATGGCGTAGCCGGCTATTTTGATTTGTCGGCTGATCTGCTGCCTCAGGAGGAGGCGGAAGCCGTAATTCGCGAAGGTGTGTCTTTCCGTGGCACCAACATCATAATCCTCATTATCGCTATCTTTATCGCCTCTCTCGGCCTTAATACCAATTCAACTGCTGTCATAATAGGAGCGATGCTTATCTCTCCGCTTATGGGCCCGATAATCGGTATCGGTCTTGCCGTAGGCATCCAGGATTTTGAACTTATGAAGCGCTCTTTCCGCAATCTGCTGGCAGCCGCATTCTTCAGTGTGATGACATCTTGTGTATATTTCCTTATCTCTCCTGTCAATGAAGGGCATAGTGAGTTGCTTGCTCGTACCTCTCCTACAATATATGATGTGTTCATCGCATTCTTCGGTGGGTCGGCAGGAATCCTCGCTATTTCGAGTAAGGTAAAAGGTAATGTAATCCCAGGTGTTGCAATTGCCACAGCCCTTATGCCGCCGCTCTGCACTGTAGGCTATGGACTTGCCACATTCCAGATGACTTATTTTTTCGGAGCCCTTTTCCTCTTCTTCATCAATTCAGTATTCATAGCCTGCGCGACTACGGTCGGCGTGAAACTCATGAAATTCCATGTCAAGGACTTCTCCAATCCGATAAGGGCAAAGAGAGTAAGGAATTTGGTATACTCCGTTGCTCTCCTTACAATGATTCCTGCTTGTTATCTTACATGGCGCATGTTTCAGCAGTCAGCATTTAATGCGAATTGTGAGAAGTTTGTGGAGCAGCAGTTCAATTTCGATGGCACTCAAGTGCTTCACTCATCAGCAGAGATGAAAGGCAATCATAAGACCCTTACAGTAAGCCTGATTGGCAAAGTGCTTCCTCAGGACTCCCTCGTACTTGCTCTTACTGATAAACTTCCTGACTATAATCTCGGCGGCACGCGCCTAAAAATCATTCAAGGTGATAATCCCGAAAATATGTTCGATGCCACCCAAGCCACGTCGACAATGCTCCGCGATATGTATCAAGTGACTCAAAACACCATAAACACCCAACGAGAGACCATTGACTCACTTAGAGCCATCAATGCTGATATCTGCCGCAATGACACGATGGGAGCAACCATCTCGCCTGAATTGAAGGTGTTATTCCCGGAAGTGGCAGATATCGCAGTTACCCGCGCTATCGTCAGCAATGTAGATACCCGCGCTCTTGACACCCTCAACGTCGCGTTAGTCCGCTATTCAAAGCCTATGAACAAAGCGCAAAGCGACAAATTCCGTCAATATCTCGAAGCTCGCCTCTCCACCAAATCCCTGAAGATAGTCACTACCAATTAATAGAAATAAGAAAGGATTGTAACATCATTCTCTCTAAAACGGTCCTTTCATTTTGCTTCCCGAATCTTTTTTCCAAAACAGCATGAAATCCCATGAAATTTACAAATTGTCACTCCTCCATATCCACTCATATCAGCGCTTTAGAGCCAGAACAGAAATCTGAAATGAATCTTTCTGTTTCATAATTGTTGCATGCCTGTAACACTCTGTTTCAATAATGATATATTAATTTAATCGCTTGTAACATGCTATCCCTTAGTGTGTTACAAAATTGTTTAACCATTATTGCAGTTG
>CAMWQF010000292.1 GCA_947176285.1 uncultured Porphyromonadaceae bacterium | reverse complement strand
CAGTCACCAACAGCAGATTCTCAAAGGGTCCTAACCGTTTTATGGCCTTGCATTCCTCTTCAATCTGACTCATCGAAAGCACAACTCGTTCGAACTTATTGTGATGATTAAATCCGCAATATACGCAAGAGTTTGTACAGGAATTAGTGATATACATCGGTATGTACATAGAGATTGTCTTTCCGAATCTTTTCTGGGTATAATGTCGGCTCAAGGCCGCCATCTGTTCGAGATATGGTGCAGCTGCAGGAGAGACGAGTGCCATGAAGTCTGAGACGTTGAGATGCTTTTTTGTAAGAGCCCTCTCCACATCAGCAGATGTCATTGACATAATCTTCGCTGTGGTTTCCTCCCAGTCGTAATTCTCTAATACTTCTGAAAACATCATGACAGAAATGAAGTTAGCGGACTGCTTGCGGCAGCCATCCTTGATACTGTTCCAAGTCCTGCACAATGAGCTTCGCGACCAGCCTCCACTGCTTTGGCGAATGCTTTTGCCATTACTACTGGATCATTTGCAATTGCGATAGCCGTATTCACCAACACTGCGTCAGCACCCATTTCCATTGCCTGAGCAGCGTGGGATGGTGCTCCCAAACCGGCATCTATCACAACCGGCACACAACTTTGTTCAATTATGATCTCTATCATATCTTTGACTACGATACCCTTATTCGTGCCGATAGGTGCAGCCAATGGCATGACAGCAGATGTTCCGACATCTTCAAGACGTTTACAAAGAACAGGATCTGCCTGGATATATGGGAGCACTATGAATCCATCCTTGGCAAGTTCCTCAGTAGCCTTGAGTGTTTCAATAGGATCTGGCAGCAAGTATTTGGGATCGGGATGTATCTCTAGTTTTATGAAATCTGTCTCGAATGCCTCGCGGGCTAGTTGAGCTGCCAAGACGGCTTCTTTTGCATTGCGCACTCCTGAAGTGTTCGGGAGAAGCTGTACGCCGGGAAGCAATAAGTGTCTTAGCATATCATCATCATTGTTGTCAGTATCAATTCTTTTGAGCGCAACGGTCACCATTTCTGAGCCTGAAACTTTAATGGCGTCTGCCATAAGTTTGTTGGAACTGAATTTTCCTGTACCGACGAAAAGTCTGCTATTGAATTCCTTTCCTCCGATTGTCAGTTTTTCCATAATCGTATTATTTCTTTTGTAGTTTTTTCTTTATCGGTAGAATTTAAAATAAGTCCGGACACAGCAATGCCGTCAACTCCAGTCTGTCGCAGATCGGGAAGATCTTCAAGGAGTATTCCTCCAATGGCTGCTACGGGAATTGAAATGCCATGTCTTTTGCGATATTCCATTATACTTTTGTACCTTTCTATTCCTAGAATAGGGGATAGCCCCTTTTTCGTAGTGGTGAATCTAAACGGACCAAGTCCTATATAGTCAGCCCCTGATTCATATGCCGAAAGAAGATCTTCTTCTGTATTGGCTGTAGCACCGATTATTTTACTCGGACCAAGAATTTTCCTCGCTTCTTTTACAGGCATATCATTTTTCCCTATATGTACTCCATCTGCTCCGATGCTATCCACAAGATTTACTCTATCGTCGAGAATTAGAGTGGCGTTGTATTTCCGGCACAAAGGAAGGATTCTTTCTGCCATATCAGTGAATTGCAAATCTGTAGCTTCTTTCATCCTAAGTTGAACCCATCGGCAGCCTCCTTGCAATACAGATTCAAGATCATTGTCTGTGTGGGTTATATATTGAAGTGTTTCCATTCTTGTTTTCCATGCCTGGGATAGCATTGCGGCTCCCATAAAGCCCAATTTTTCAAGTTCGCTGAGTTGGGAGAAAGTCACACCACCTAAAGCGTATACATTTTTTAAGTTAGTGTTCTTTAATATTTCTGAATTGAAGTGGCTTTTATACCCCGGCTTAGAGATGCTGTCATAAATAGGGCTAAGTGTCAGATAATCTAGGTTTGAGAAACTATCTATCTCTTCAATAGTATGGCAACTTCGGCTTACCAGTCCTTTCCATATTGATGGAGGCAGAGGATTCCTTCGGTTAAGATGTACTCCTCCAAGACCATACTTGACAGCTAGTTGGAAATGATCGTGTAGTGAAATAAACTGATAATATTTTCTAGGAATATTTTCAATTAGATCTGAAATCTGAGAAGCCGTGGCTTCAGGTTTGCGAATATGCACACGATTCCAGCCGCAGTCTAAGAGACGGCAGATCGCAAGGTCTTCACCTTGTCGGAATTCCGGAGTAGTAATGGCTATGAGTTTCATCAGCCGCCGCAGACTGCAGTGATAACGGTAATGTAATCTCCCTCGGCAATTAAAGTTGACTCCCAGTCTACTTTTCTCACCACTTTATCGTTTACCGCCACTGCCACGCCAGGCTTGTGTGATTGAATTTCGTTGAGCAGTTCTGCAACTGTCAAACGGTCGGAATCCATATGGAATTCCTTTTGGTTTACATATATTTTCATAAAAATCTCCTTTCGTCGGTATTATCCGCTTCAAGTTCATAGGGTATAATCTCAGCCTCTATTCAGTGTCAGAATAGCGACACCCCTGTTTATTGTATGTCTAATAATGAAAGCCCTCTAACTTCCAATTCATCGGCAAAGTTACTACAAAAATTCCATTCCTACAAATAAAACTTATACATTTGCATGAATACGAAAAAAAACTTATCTTTGCACTACTATAGTTTTTCTTTATTATTAAAGTTCTAATGAATAAGTCAATTTTATCGATGCTTATAGCAGTTGTCTGTTTCGCGACAAGCCATGGAGCAGATTACTTTGTCTCGCCTTCTGGTCTCGATTCAAATCCCGGTTCAGAAGAATTCCCTTTTCAAAATATAAGTAAAGCTATTGCAAAGGCAAAGGCAGGCACAACAATCTATCTGCGCGAAGGAATCTATAAGCCGACCGTTAGCGATATTATGAAAGTGAAGGGTGAAAGCAACGTCTATGACTGTGTATTCTTTCTTTCCACTAATGGAACTTCACAAAAGCCAATAACCTTAGCAAGCTATCCAGGAGAATCAGTTATCATTGATTTATCTGAAATTAAAACAGAAAATCGAATAATGGGATTCGATTTATGTGGCAATTACTGGCATCTTAAAAATTTTGATATTGTCGGTATTCAGGTGACTCAGACCGGACACACACAAAGCATCAACGTTGGGCTTTTCGGTGGAAGCAATTGCATCATTGAGAATGTCAATATGCATGATGGGATGGGAATAGGGGTTTATGCAACAAAAGGAAGTAATAACCTGGTACTCAATTGTGATGCTTACAACAATTATGATCCTGTGTCGGAAAATGGTAAAGGTGGCAACTGCGATGGCTTTGGCTTCCATCTCAAAGAAGTTGAAGCAACAGGTAATGTGCTGAGGGGATGCAGAGCTTGGAGAAACAGTGACGATGGCTTTGACCTAATTAACAATTTCGCTCCGGTAGTGATTGAGCAATGCTGGGCATGGGAAAATGGATATGACGCTGACATGATAAGTCGCGGTGACGGAACAGGCATAAAGAGTGGCGGATACGGTATGCATAAATCGCCAAATGTTCCTGCTCTGATTCCAAGGAATATAATTCGTAATTGTATAGCATACGCAAACAAAAATCAGGGGTTTTATGCCAATCATCATCTTGGGGGACTTGATTTCATTAATAATTCCGCTTATCACAATCGTCGAAACTTCAATATGGTAAACAGAAAGTCGATTGAAGAAAATGTTGATGTCGATGGATATGAGCATAGTTTGCTAAACAATGTCTCATTCTTTCCAACAACAAGCGGTGAAGACTGCATAAATATCAATGTGAATCTTAGTACTCTCTCAAACAATACATTTGATGGCTCGGTTAAGGTAAAGTCTACAGATTTCAAGAGTCTTGACGCGTCAGAATTGCTCCTGCGGCGCAAACCAGACGGCTCACTTCCTGACATTGATTTCTTAAAACTTAATGGACAATCCGAGGCATTTAAGAGCAGAGTGGGCTGGGAGTTTGAAAACAGCAGTATTGTGGAATCCGTCAAATTAGATCTTTCAATAAAGTATTAAAT
>CAMWQF010000291.1 GCA_947176285.1 uncultured Porphyromonadaceae bacterium | reverse complement strand
AAAGAAATAATTACAAACTTGATAAAATAGAAGGACAGACAAGGAAAGAAGATCAACTTAATAACATTTCTGAGACAAATAAGGATTTTATTCCTCTTTTGTATCAGTCAGGATATCTTACTATTAAGGAATATTTTAATGATACTCAGGAATATCTACTTTGTTTTCCCAATAAAGAGGTTGATACATCGTTTTGGAATTCCCTTGCACGCCATTTTTAATGAGATGTGGTCGAATTATATTTTACGGCCCCAATAATAGGTGTTCCATTTGTCTTCGGCGTATCCATCATAAAGAACTTTAAAGCCATTAGGAGATGCTCCTTTGATTTTCTCTCCATCAAAATAGACATTCCATTTGTCTTTTGCATATCCGTAACCAAGAACTTCAAAACTGCTGGATGAAGCCCCTGAAACCTTTCTTCCATCAAAATAAACGTCCCATTTATCTATGGCATACCAATCAGTTAGGACTTTAAAGTTACTTGCCATAATACCTTTAATCTTCACACCATTGTAATAGACATCCCACTTGTCTTTTGCATATCCGTAGCCAAGAGTCTCAAATGAATTGCTTGTGGCTGCTTTCAGTTTTTCTCCACAATAGAATACATTCCATTTATCTTTTGCATATCCATCTTTAAGAATCGTGAAACTTGAAGCAGTCGCACCCTCAACCCTTCTGCCGTCAAAAAACACTCGGTCGTTCGATACAAGATAAGGAGAGCGATATCTTCGGTCTTGCTGCTCGCTCGTCTCATGCCAACGGTGATTGCTTCCTCTTTCTTGGCAATATGCGTCTACTGTCATCAAACTGAAGAATACTGCAATAAGAAGTGATATTTTTCTAATTTTCATGGCTATATGTTTTAACTAAATAACATGTTTTCAATATTTATGTTTATAATGCCCCATCTCACAAAAAAGTAGCCTCAAGTTCCATCACGATAGCGTCCCTTCCGGAGGGAAATCTTGGCTTAGAAGTCTGAAAGTATGCGAACTGACTTACGACGATGAAGGTCGCATCGAGACAATTGAGGGAATGGATTGACCTTACTGATTGGATCGCAATAGCATATTTCGGACTATGACGGCATTGTTATGGTCGCGGTCGTGAGAGGAAAAAATAAGGGTGACGACAGGTTTGTCGGCTATTTCATTTCTCAATGTTTCAAAAGCGGGATTCCCGGAGAGTTCCGCTTTATATTTTTCTTCAAATTCTGACCACCTTTTATCAGGATCCTGATGAAACCATTCTCGTAGTTCCGTAGACGGAGCAATAGTCTTGTCCCATGAATCATAGTGAAAAGTTTCATGAGAAAGACCTCTTGGCCATAGTTTATCGATATATACTCTATACCCATCTTCGGGTGTTTGTGGGTCATATGCCCTTTTCAATAGAATAGTCTGTTTCATAGTATTTTTCATTATACATATATACTAAAACAGATAACTGATGGTTTTGTCTCTAAATTTTCTTACCCAATAATATGCTAATTAGTTCAGAGAAATACCAAGATCGTAAAGATAACTGTGAAGATACTCAAAATAAAAATCATCATGCAAGACTTTTCCGTCCCTGTCAATAAGAACATATCGTGGTAATCCTGAGTAACTGAAGAGATCCTGCACTTTCAGATATGCTGATTCCGATAGCCAAACATTTGTCTCTTCAGAAAGGTTTTTCTCAACGTATTTATCGTAATCAACCTTCCTTGATTCTACCGGACTTGAAATGAATATTCGCTTGAAATCAGGATGCTCAAGATTACATTTCCGTTCATCTGTAGACTCTTCTATATGGATACGGCATAGTCCGCATGAAGTTCCCCAGAAGTCAAGAAGCACGACTTTCCCTTTGTATGGCTCAATTATATCCTTGATTATCCTGCCACGATCATCGTCGGGAAGTTCATAATTTTTGTTACTGTAAGCCTTTTCATAGAATTTAGTGAGAGCCTCAGTCAGAACAGGATGGGATATGACATTAGTATCCTTTATCTTAGCAATGATATTATTCATCTGATCTTTGGAATAATCGTCTGGATTAAGTCCATTACCTTCTGTAAGAATATAAGTCTGAATTGCTTGCCAAAGAAATGGCACCTCATCCTGACCTGTAAATCGTTTAATCGCTTCCGCCTGAAGATTAACATTATATGGAATATCGAAATTATCATCTATCACCCCTAACTCTTGTAATTTCTTTTGTTCATCAGCACGATAATTTAGATATTCCTGTTCCAGTCCGGAACGGACAGCAAGAGCATACACCTTGGGAAGGTATTCAAGGTAAATATTAGGCTCATTATGTCTTAAATATAGAGACTTACCAACATTCGATGCAAACCATTCCGCGATTTCTTCTTCCTCCGAAGTTAGAATTGCGCCTTTTGATTTGAGAAAAGCCATGGGATCAAAGTGAATCTCATACCTGAATCTTTCTTGAGCGTCAAAAAGATAAGGGAAGTAACTGGCAAAATAATCGGACTGGGTACCTTCCATATATGAGGAAGTGAGAAACCATTCATCCGTCTCGGTCAGCAATCTCTTCCAATAATCATAGAATGACACGTCAGGGTTCTCCTTGAGTGAAGGTGCATCAGGTTGAGAGATCATATGATAAATGCGTTTATGTTCATATTCACCAAAAGCAGAGGCATACTCTCCAAGCAGTTCATTCCTGAGAAGACGCACTGTAAGAGGATGTTGGTCGTTGGAAGCAATATAATCCTCAATAATCTTTTTATTTTCCTCATATAAGGCTTTGATTTCTTCGGCAGCATCGCGAGGAAGGGCTTCTGCTGCCAAAGTCCTGACATCACATTTCTTCAAAAGAGGGCATAATGAAATCTGTCGGTTGATTTCTCCGGTATCTCCTCCAAAACGGGAAACCCTTTGCCCTATATGGCTATGATCAGAATTATCATTACATAATCGCTGAATGTCTTCGAAATCAAATTCTATATGTAGAGTTCTGGAAGGTTCGGCATAATATCTTGCTGAAATCCAGTTACCTCCACCATAAAGCGAAACGAAACCGGGACACTCCATGCCTATCACTGCAGAAAAACTGCCATCATCATTGATAGGGACTTCCTTGACAGTCTTTTCACCTGTTATTGGATTTGTATACTCCAAAGTAATGTTGTAAAAGTCAAGATCCCTGCTGTAGTCAGTTATCTTGCCGGATATAAATGCATCTCCCTTGGAGAAAAACTTGTCAGGTATTCCGGGATATGATTTAATTTGCACTGCATCCCTTTCAAGATTAGATTTAACAAAATCTTGATTCTGCCCCAACATCGGAAATGCCGTCAGAGCCATGACTGTCAAGCATAAAGCAACATTAAACTTTAAGTTCATAATAAAGATATTATTGTTTGTAAAAAAGTATCTATAGATATAGACGCAGAAATATGGAAAAAGATTCAAATCAAAGTTTATTGATGAAGTTTTTTGGTCCCGTTTTTGAGATAGGCATGACTTTAATTATCTAACTCAAGTTTCGCATACTCTAAAATTCTCACGCAGAGGGCGCAGAGGGGCAGAGTATTTATTTAATGATCAATTATAAACAATCAATGAGCAATTAATTAGTAGACTCGGTTTTTGCAAGATCGCAAAGGATTTCAGGCTGCTTCGCATCGCCCGGAGAACGCAGAGAATAAGCGCAGTTCCTGCGCTAAGGGATTGCAAATCAATATGACAGAACAAGCGAAATTTGAATAACTTTATTAAACAAATCCGAAAAATTGGTTGAAAATACGGAAAAATGAATAATAGATATTACATTGAAATAATTTAAATTTGCATGATTAAAACTTAAAATACAAGAGAGTAAAATTAAGATCTAAAGCCTGACCGCTGTGAAGCGCTCTGGCTTTCACTACATTCAGAGATATTTTCCTATAAATCCATCACACATTAATCCGTAGGTATTATTATAAGAATCAAGGTGCCATGTTATAAAAAAGAGGCTTAACTGAAGATTCCAAAGTAGCTCAATCATAGCAATTGTTATTTCTCAATGACTTTCCATCTCCCTCCTTTGTCAGGACCTACTCGCTCAAGTTTATG
>CAMWQF010000290.1 GCA_947176285.1 uncultured Porphyromonadaceae bacterium | reverse complement strand
TGGCTGGCTCGCTGAAGAACAGTATGCCGACAATAACCGTACCTACAGCTCCTATCCCTGTCCATACAGGATAGGCTGTCCCGATGGGTATCGTCTGCACCGCTTTTGCCAACAAAGTCATGCTGAGGGTAAGACAGGCAAGGAATCCAAGTCCCCAAAGACACCATGGCGTCCCGGACAATCCCTTCATTTTACCGAGGCAAAACGCGAAACCTGTTTCAAAACATCCGGCGATAATAAGCAGAATCCAATTCATATATCAAAAATTTTTTGCAATTGAAGAGAAATGGCATGGATTATTTCGTTTTAGATTTCGGAAATGGGAGTTTATCCCAAAGTATCTCAATAACTTTGCGCACGTACCTCACCCAGCGGTGCAAGAATGCTGCATATTGATTCTATAAACTCGTTAGAACACGCCATAAACTACTTTTTTATAGTTATTTAATTATTCAACTCTGAGTAATATCTGTATCATTCTTATAATACTTATCCTTGATGATGATGTAAGCGCGGCTTACAAGATTGAAAATCATTGAATCTGTGATGTCTCCTCCAAGAGCAACGTTGAGCCAGAGCCGCATATTCTTTCGACCTGGAAGCACCGCTGTGTGGTTAAGCGCGAGTTCCTCTATTTCATCAGCGGTCGAACGCATTGCAACCCAAGTGAAATCATCAAGGTCAAACATACAGAACATATGCCCCAAGACATAGAATACCAATGTAGCATCATACCGCCGAGCAAATTTCCCGAACGGTATCTTTTCCTCCACCTCACCCAGCGACAAGCAATATTCCCTCAATTCCTCTACATTCATATGAATTCAGCATTGTATCGCAAAATTACTCATTCTGCTCGAAATAAACAAATTTCTTGAATAGGTTCAGCATGAGTCGGGGCCTTAGTTTGAAGATGTTCGTAATAGTTATCTTAAGACAGAGTCTTTTCAATAGGAAAATTCCATCATGGCTAATTCTGTTGTCCTTTTTAGAATACAACTATTCGTTCATCATGTAATTATATATTTCATGCGAAATTCCGGCAATTATTTCTGATGCTTCTGTTTCTGTGCCGGAGAAATCCCCTATAAATACTGCAAGTGCGTATGTTCTGCCTTCTCATTTCAAACAAATATCTTTATATCAAATCCATCCGCTTTGCAAGCCGACACGCCTCAATCGAATTCTTAACTTGTAGTTTTGCAAGAATTTCCTGACGGTGACGGCTGACAGTATGTACGCTTATATGTAGGCGTTCCGCAATCTCTGCACTTTTAAGTCCTTCGTCAATTAGTGAAAGAACCTGACACTCACGGTGGCCGAGAATATTCCTGTTGACAGATGTAGCCATTTCTTCCGTTTCTCCGGTTACGGAGTTTACGGCCTGGCTCTTCCATCTGAGGTCAAAATATAACGGACTATACAGGCATAAGGCGTATTGTACATTCTCTGAGTGCTCATCATATATATAATACATCCTGTGTAATACATTAATCGTCTTATTGTCCGGCAATGCGAACCGTAGCCTGGCTGCAAGATAGTAGTTATGGCGTTTCTTCTTTGACAAATGTCTTTGGAAATGAAAAAAACTCAGTTCGGATATAAACTTTATTTCTCTCTCCTCGGGAGTCATCATATCAAGTATCCGGCTCTCCCATATGGAATCCTCCTTATCATAACCGTCCAGGCCAAGCAACGAACCGAATCCGCCTGATATTATGATGCTGTTTCCACTAATCATGTCGCTGAGTACCGCCATAGTATTCTCCAGTTGCGCAAGTGTCCGGGCATATTGTATCAATGCTTCCAACCGCCTGTCATCGGCATGAATATCGTTTTTGAGTAAGAGAGTGTCAATTTTACTTCGGCTGTCCATAAAATGGTTATTTATGACTATTGCAGTTTGCCTTGCAGAGTGTTAACTTTGCAAAGTTAATCAAATTAATTGTTAACTAAAAATTATGACAGAAAATATTCTAGGCAGAATAAGCGGTGGCATTCTCATAGAGCAACAAAGGATATTTCCTCAAATTCGGTAGCAGCAGGCAATTCCTGTAAGGTAATTAAGACTATAAACAAAATGATAATGAAAAAGACAGTTATGACATTACTTGCGACTATTGCGGGATTCTCCGCATCAGCGCAGACTTTGGAAAAAATGAACTGGTTCAACGAACCCTCGGTATGGAATATCGAGAACGACAAACTTATTATGGAGGTCACGCCTAAAAGCGATTACTGGCGAATATCACACTATGGCTTCACCGTTGATGACGCACCATTCTATTACGCTGAATACGGAGGCGAATTCGAAACTAAAGTGAAGATCTCCGGAGATTACAAAGTGCGTTTTGACCAAGCCGGAATGATGATAAGGATAGACCATGAGAACTATATCAAGTGCGGAATAGAGTTTGTTGATGGAAAATATAACCTCAGTACGGTGGTAACTCACAATACCTCGGACTGGAGTGTAATAGCACTTGATCGGCGTGTAGAATCCATCTGGATTAAAGCGGTGCGTCGCCTTGACGCAATTGAGATATTCTATTCGTTTGATGACAATGAATATCATCTTATGCGTAACGCATGGATGGAGGCCAACCGTCCGGTGAAGATCGGCATGTTTGCCGCTTGTCCTGACGGAGATGGCTTTAAAGTCACTTTCTCTGATTTCAAGGTATCTCACCTCCCTGACAAGGTAAGAACCGAATGGTTGAAAAACAATGCTGACTGATTCATACTGTGCCAATATCTGCAATCCCGATGAGATCATCGGCAAGCATCATTGGATATGGTACGACTTCAAGACTGGTCAACCCCGCTGCGAATTAACCCCGCCACCCAGCGACAAGCAATATTCCCTCAATTCCTCTACATTCATATGAATTCCGTATTTTTATCAATATCTTGTAACGTTCTGTCAGCAGCGGTATATTCCACTGTAGGCCTTCATCTTCTGCTAATCGCCTATCATTTCGCCTCTGTTCAGAGTAGAGATCTAAATATTTTCCAGCGTTTTATTACGTGACCTACTGCAATGAAAGTAAATAGAATACCAATTATGTAATGGATATGCGATATCGTTTCCGATCGGCTTCCGCACATCAAGATTACGCCGGTTAATCCTACGATTCCCCCTAAAACCAAAAAGATTGTAGTAACCCTCCTTCGCTTGGCAGGAATTTTTGTGAAGTTTCTGAACCAGAACGAGTGCTGAATGCAGTGTATAGTGATTAAGGCAATCAAAGACAACCCGATAATTTCATGAACGTACCAAATCAATTTATTGCTGTAGATATGAAAATGCCACACATATTTATGCAACACGAAGCCACTGACAATAGCCGCCAATACGAGCAGCATTGATAATATATCAATGATTGACTTTGATTTGTTTTTCTTCATATGAAAAAACTTTCGCTTAAGCATTATTTTTATAGTTACGTTTTATCTCGTCGATAGACTTACTTCCAATGCCGAAGTTTTCGTCCGGAATCTCCTTGATAGTCGCTGTAAAGAACAGCTCCGGTATTGGGTTATCTTGGCGGCAGTAGCCGTCAGCCGCTCAATTAGTTGCTTTTTCTGTTCAGCGGTCAGTTTGCCGCTAGACTTCAACTGCGCTTCATCACTGCTGACCGCCTCCATAAGATAGACCATCTTATGGGAAGCAAAGTCCGGCAGCAAAATGTATAATATCTCGTTTTTCATACCAACGTTATTTATCGATGAATGGTGTAAACCTATCCGAGTGCAAAGGTAAGCAAAAATTTTGATATTATAACTATAGAACGTTGTAGCCCAATAAATATTTTGATTACAAATGCTTCCTGAAGAATACCATTTTCTCAGAAGCAACCTTTCCGTTACACTCGATCTGAGGTGAATTAATGTCTCCTCCAAATGATGCAAGTCATCGGCCACAAAACCCAAAAGACCTTCATGGACTATATCAACCTCTCCTCCGAAGAGATAGCAGATGACCTGAGAATGGGTGAGTTTCAACAATAATCAACAATGACGAGCCAAATCGCCGACGAGATAGACGCCATCTCCAACGGCACCAAATCGGAAGTGTTTTGACGATAATTAA
>CAMWQF010000289.1 GCA_947176285.1 uncultured Porphyromonadaceae bacterium | reverse complement strand
TCGGCGCAGAGTGTGGCGCATGCTAAGGGAAGCCGCGGTCTCCAGATGCTGATACACACCCACTTAGGTTTTGACAAAAGCGGAGACTCTTTCGCAGATGCCTACCGTGGAATGCGCGATAACGAGATAGTCGGTTTGTCATTCTCTCTCCCTATCTTCGATTGGGGTATGGGGCGAGGACGGGTGAAGATGGCTGAGGCTGACCTTGAAGCCAACAAGGTCCGTCTGCAACAGGCGCACGAGAAATATCTGCAGGATTTGGCTACCGATGTGCAGAGTTTCAACACACAGACGGTGCAGTGCAAGAATGCACTCAAAGCCCAGAACATAGCCAATGAGAGATATGACATCACGAAACGTCGCTTTGAGGCTGGAACTGCCACTGTAACTGACCTCAACACAGCATGGCAGGAGTCGGAAAATGCGAGAGCTCAGTATGTAAGACTCTTACAATCATATTGGAGCACTTATTACTCACTACGAAAATCTACACTCTATGATTGGGTGAATAATCGGGATCTTGAGGCGGATTTTGAATCTATTATAAATCGATAATATTTATTAATTGATTCTTAATGACGCTTAATGACGCATGCGGAGCATGCTAACTACGTTGGGTGATTCTCGAATTTATAGTAATTTTTGATTGAAAGTTATGAAGAAAACGATATTTTACTTGATTTCGGCACTTTCACTTCTGTCTGCTTGCGGAAAGGGGGAGAAAAACAGCAAAGAGAATGCTGCGCCGGAAGTGCTGACTATGACGGAGACGTATGTTGACACTATGACACTTCGTGTATCGCCGTTTCAAAAGCAGGTTGTGTGCAATGGTCATCTCTCAGCCCGGGAAAAGAGCGACCTGCGGTTTTCTACCGACGGAGTGACCCTTCAGCTACACGTGAAGGAGGGGCAACATGTAGGTAAAGGTCAGGTGATAGCTACTCTTGACAAGGAGCAGCGCAAGCGTGAGGTGGATAAAGCGGAACATGATCTCTACCGCGCAAATGTGGACCTGACAGACAAACTGATAGGACTCGGTTATGATGCCGACATGAAGGATGTGCCACTCGACGTAATGAAGCGTGCGGAGGTGACATCCGGATATTATTCTGCCAAGTATCAATTAGAGGAGGCGAAACGGGCTTTGGCGGAATGCGACCTTCGCGCTCCATTTGCCGGACGCATTGCCAATCTCGATGCAAAGACGCATCAAAAAAGCGACAAGGTATGCACTCTGATAGATGACTCATCATTTGATGTGGAATTCAAGGTGTTGGAGGCTGAGTTAGGGAGCGTGCAGAAAGGTCGGGAAGTGACGGTATCTCCTTTTGTGAATGAGGAAAAGAAATTCAGCGGAATCGTGACAGGTATCAATCCGCAAGTGGATGAGAAAGGGCTTGTGAAAGTCACGGCTCATATAGACGGTCGCGATCCGATACTGATAGACGGTATGAACGTGCGGATTACCGTAGATGAGAATGTCGGCAATATGTTTGTAGTACCGAAAGATGCCGTTGTGGAGCGCGACGGTTACCATGTGATATTCCGATACAGGGATGGACGCGCTGTCTGGACATACGTAGATGTGGTTCACTCAAACATTAACTCCTTCGCAATCACCGGCTGCCAACGCAAGGAAACGAGAATCGAGGAAGGCGACATCGTAATAACAAGCGGCAATCTAAACCTTGCCGATGGGACAGAAGTCAGGTTGAGATGAGTTGTATGTTAAAAGAGTTCATGATAACTCATGATAAACCATGTTACATCATGATTTATCATGAATAATTATGCATTATGAATTATGCATTATGAATTAATAAAACGTCCGATAGCAGTCAGCATGGTGCTGATAGCCATTACGGTGGTGGCATTGGTGGCTATGCGGGATATTCCGGTGTCGCTGATGCCGGACATTGACGTGCCACAGATTACAGTACAGGCAGTTTGCCCCGGATATGCAGTCAATGAGGTGGAAGAAAGTTATACGAAGCCACTGCGACAGCAGTTGCTGCAGGTGGCAGGACTGAAGGATATTCATTCTGAAAGCCGGATGGATGCAGGCACAATCCGACTAACATTCGAGCCTGGCAGCGACATGGACATCATCTTCATCGAGGTAAACGAGAAGGTGGACCGTGCGATGCGCTTCCTACCGAAGGATGCCGACAGACCAAAGGTGATGAAAGCCGGAGCAATGGACATTCCGGCTTTCTACCTCGACATATCACTGAAAGAAGAACCGAAAGGGAGTGAGGCAGGAATGCGGTTTGCAGGATTGGCCCGCTTTGCCCGCGACGTAGTGGCTAAACGGATAGAGCAACTTCCGCAGACTGCCATGGTCGACGTGAGCGGAATACCGGGCACAGAGATAGAATGTATTCCTGACCCGGCGAAGATGGATGCATTAGGACTAACAGCCTCCGACATAGAACAAGCCATATCTGAAAATAACATTACCCTTGGAGCCCTCAGCATAGTAGACGGTATCTACCGCTACAATATCCATTTTGATTCACAAATACTAACAAAAGAGGATATAGCCGCAATCTATATCAACCATAGCGGTCGCCTTGTGACACTCGGAGAGATCTGCGACATAACGGAACGGACGGCAACTCGCTCCGGATTAGTGAGATCAGACGGGCGCAATGCTGTTACCATGGCTGTCGTGAAGCAGAACGACGCCCAGATGAAAGACCTTCAGGAAGGTATGGCAAAGCTTCTTGAGGATCTCGGAAAGGAATTTCCTGAAATCAATTTCCAACTGACCCGCGACCAGACACAACTTCTCTCCTACTCCATCAGCAACCTTGAACAAAATCTTCTTTTAGGAGCGATACTTGCATGTCTGATTCTGTTCCTTTTCATGCGCGATTGGCGACCGACAATACTGATCATCATAACAATCCCTGTGTCGCTCCTCATAACACTCCTATTCTTCCATCTTCTTAATATCTCTATCAATGTAATCTCCCTCTCCGGACTCATACTCGGAGTAGGAATGATGGTGGACAATTCCATAATCGTTATCGACAACATAAGGCAAAAACAGACAGAAAAGGGATCATTATCAGAGGCGATTATAGATGGAACAAGAGAGGTATTTGTTCCGATGCTCAGCAGTGTGCTGACCACTTGCTCCGTATTCATTCCGCTGATGTTTCTGAGCGGAACCGCCGGAGCACTTTTCTATGATCAGGCTATGGCAGTGGCTATTGCTCTCTTTTCTTCTTTGGGGGTGTCGGTGATTGTCATTCCGGTGTATTATTATTGCTTTTATAAGGCTGATAAGGGTAATAGGGGTAATAGGGCTAATAAGGCCAATAGGGCTAATAAAGCATCTGCAATTTCGATTTATGACACGATACACTCCCACGTCTTCCGGCATGCTTGGATTTATATAATAGCGGGGTTTCTTTGCATTCCTCTATCGGCATTGCTTTTTGTCAATCTTGACAAGGAGCGGATGCCTTACATCGCTCCCGATGATATGCTCGTGGAAATAGACTGGAATGCAGGAATCTCAGCTGAAGAAAACGACAGAAGGATATCGGAACTTCTTTCCAACATCTCCTCCGAAAACCTCCTTAATCCTCCCCCTTCAGGGGATTGGGGGGCTGTGGCCTCTACAATCATCCACTCAACAGTTATGGCAGGTGTACAGCAGTTCCTACTTCCACATACCAAGGAACTGACTACTTCGGAAGCTATCATCTACCTTAAATGCAAGGATGCTGAAGCAATGGAAAAAGCTAAGGGGAAAATCGAATATGCCGTAACCAAGGATTATCCGAAAGCAAGCGTATCTTTTGAATCATCGGGCAATCTTTATGAACTTATATTCCAGACCGGAGGAAGCGACCTTGAGATACGACTTCAAACAGCTGACGGGGGACGACCCAATGTAGCGGAGAGCCGTGCTTTCATCGATTCTTTGAGGATAGCGTTTCCTGATATAAATATCAGGCCTGTCGTGACTGAAGAAAACCTCCAATACCTTGCCGATACAGAGCGAATGACTCTCTACAAGGTGGGTTACCGACAACTTTACGCACATTTGCGTGAGGCTGTGCATAAGAACAAGGTGTTTGAGATAAGCGACGGTCCTAATTC
>CAMWQF010000288.1 GCA_947176285.1 uncultured Porphyromonadaceae bacterium | reverse complement strand
GTGAACATATGGCATATTCTGACTTAGAAGTGCTTTTTGAATAATTTTTGATGATACTTTCCATATGAGAAATAATAAAAACATTTTTCTGCTACTTTCAATGGTCACTGGATTGAATTTAGCCGCAGAACAAAAAGATTGGGAAAATCCTTATGTTTTTGGGATAAATAAACTCCCTTATCATGCTACTCTCGGCATCCCATCCAAGGTTTATGACCGATCTGATGTCATCAGTCTGAA
The DNA here is from genome assembly GCA_947176285.1 of uncultured Porphyromonadaceae bacterium. Taxonomy (GTDB): domain Bacteria; phylum Bacteroidota; class Bacteroidia; order Bacteroidales; family Muribaculaceae; genus Lepagella. Next base: position 3,886 of record CAMWQF010000288.1, on the reverse strand, counting down.
TGGGGATTGGAAATTTTACTGGTCACCGGATCCTGACAATCGTCCACTCGGATTTGAAAGTGAAGAATATGATGTAAGCGGATGGAATAGTATTGCAGTGCCGGGAAACTGGCAAATGCAAAATTTTGGCAAACCCATTTATATAAATATATCTTATCCATTTCAAAGGAATCGTCCCTTTGTGACATCGGAGCCTCCAAAGGATTGGTATGCCTACGATCATCGAAATCCCGTCGGAAGTTATGTGACAGAATTTGATGTCACTCCGGAAATGCTTGGTAAAAACATAACTTTATGTTTTGAAGGCGTCAAGTCGGCAATGTATGTATGGATAAACGGGAAAAAAGTAGGCTACAGCCAGAATTCAATGTCGCCTGCTGAATTTGATATCACTTCTCTCGTTCGTCCGGGCGCTAATCGTCTTGCAGTGGAAGTATATCGGTGGAGCGATGGCAGTTATCTTGAAGATCAAGATATGTGGAGACTTAGTGGTATTTTTCGCCCTGTGAGTCTATTGGTGCGTCCCAATGTGCATATTTCAGATTTCAAGGTTGATTCAGAGCTCAATGATGATTTTTCAAAGGCTCTAGTTAAAGCTCATGTCAGTGTATGTAACACTGGCAGTAAAAAAGAAAAAGGTGCAACAGTAGCATTAAATATTGATGGAAAGAACTTAAAGAGCAATTCTGTCGACATCTTGCCAGGTGATACAGTTGATATATCTCTTAATTATGAAATAGATAATCCTTTGCTTTGGTCTGCAGAAACACCTCATCTATATCCATATACCATCTCTCTCAATAATAAAGACAATAGTTTGCTTCAAAATTATGATTGGCATCTTGGAGTAAGGAAAGTGGAGACTGATGGTGAGATCTTCAAGATCAATGGTAAAAATGTCAAATTGAGAGGTGTCAACCGTCATGACCATCATCCACGCACCGGAAGATGGGTAGATGATGCCACGATTGAAGAAGATATACGTTTGATGAAGCAAACAAATATCAATTTCCTCCGCACGTCGCACTATCCTGACCGACCTATCCTTTATGAATTGTGCGACAAATACGGCATATATGTTATGGATGAGGCTTGTCAAGAAAGTCATGGATATGGTTACGCAAATGAAGAAATGGGCCATGACCCTGACTGGAAGAATGCACATGTTGACCGCGCCGTATCTCTTGTATCGCGCGATAGAAATCATCCTTCTGTCATTATATGGAGTCTTGGTAACGAAGGAGGAGTAGGTCCGAATATTCAAGCAATGTATGATACCATAGTTGCTATGGATCCCAGTCGCCTTCCTTTCTATGATTGCCATCCTCGTTATTCTGCTCTTCATGATGAAGGGTATCCAACTCCAGATATGATGAGGGAAAATGCAAAAAAAGTTACCGATAAACCATATATCGCGCGTGAGTATGCTCATGCGATGGGCAATTCAATGGGCAATTTAAAAGAATATTGGGATGTGATATATTCTGACCCTTCTATTGCCGGAGCCGCTATATGGGATTGGGTAGACCAAGGAATTGCAAAACCTATAGACGGATCTAATCTTCGTATATCACCTGCTTTAAATCTTTCAGATGATGAATTTTGGGCATATGGTGGAGATTTTGGGGACAGTCCTAATGATGAAAATTTCTGCATCAATGGTCTCATCGGTCCTGATCGTGTTCCGAATCCTCATTATTATGAAGTTAGGCATATTTATCAGCCGATATGGTTTTCTAGAGATGGTGATTTCATACGTTTGGTTAATCATGACAGTTTCACCCCCCTTGATGCATACGATTATCGCTATGAAATACTCGCAGGCGGAGATAAAGCAGCAGAGGGATCACTTCGCTTAGAAGGGGATATTATAAGAATACCTGATTTTGTCAATGATAATTCAGGTGTGTGGTTGAATGTATATGCCTGCCTGAAAGAATCTAAACTTTGGGCAGAAAAGGGGCATGTCGTGGCTTCCGAACAATTTGAACTTTCTCCTTATATCCCAATTCCAACAAAATCGTCAGGTAAGGCTCCTAAAATATCTAGAAAGAATGGTAATATAATAGTCAAATCAGATGACGTTGAAATTGTAATTGATGGTTCAGGCGCTCTTTCTTCGTGGAAAAAGGGAGGTGAAGAAATGCTAGCTGCTCCATTGGAACCATATTTTTGGAAACCGACCAATGACAATCAGGATAAAAATGGATATTATAAGGATAAAATGACCGTATGGAAAGACGTGGCATCCAATCGAACGGTAAAGAATATCAGGACTGAGAAAAAAGATGATAAAGTTATCGTAACTGCAAAGATGAATCTTCCAATCGGGGCTGATTATGATGTCGCGTATACGATTGGCAGCAATGGGGAAATTATTGTTGATGCTGACTATATGCCATTGACTGATACCATTCCTCTTATACCCAAGTTTGGCATGCGTTTGCGGCTTCCAAATGATATGACATTCGTTGATTATTTAGGAAGAGGACCATGGGAAAATTATCCGGATAGGAAGAGTGGTTACTATATTGGTCATTACTCTATGCCTATTTCAGAATATCAGCATGATTATATAAAACCCCAAGACAATGGAAACCGTTGCGATGTGCATTATCTGACTCTTAGTCCTGACAATAATAGTGGAAAATCTATAAGAATTGAAGCCACAGGGGAGCCTCTTTGTGTAAGGGTATGGGATTATGGAGAAGATGATCTGGAGTCGGCAAAACATCCTTATCAGTTGAACAGAGGTGAATTTGTTAATGTTAATATAGACTCTAACGTGCATGGTGTCGGTGGTGCTGATACTTGGGGAAAACCTACTCTTGATCAATATACTATTCCAGGAAATAAACCTCATTCTTATTCATTCAGACTTTCTGTAGAAAGAAATAAAAAACCATAAAAATATGAATAATTCGTTATTTCGTTTCATTGGCGGCATTATGTGTCTAAGTGCCGTTTCAATTGGATTCATGGCAGATGCTCAGAATCCTATTTGTCAGACTCATTTCACTCCTGATCCGGCTCCTCTGGTGGTAGGGGATACACTTTATCTATATACCGGGTGTGATGACATCAGTGCAGATCCTGACAACTTTGTGATGCGTGAGTATCTATGTTTCACAACTACCGACATGGTAAACTGGACTCATCATGCTCCGATTTTCAATAATGAAGGTTTCGGAACCAAAGATTGCGCCTACGCTGCTCAAATGGCTTATCGTAATGGAAAGTGGTATTATTACACATCTACTTTTGGAATCCCGGTGCTTGTATCAGATTCTCCATATGGACCATTCACTAATCCTCTTGGTGGAAAGAAGTTCCTGATCAATTCAGAAGACACTAACTACAGTGGTCACGGATGGGAGGATATTGACCCGACGGTTCTTATTGATGATGATGGTCAGGCATATATGTATTGGGGCAACAATGCCTTGTATGCAGTTAAACTTAATGAGGACATGATTAGTTATGACGGGGATATCAAGGTGTTTGAGATAAAGGACAAGGATGCTTTCGGTCCTGATTATGAGGAAGCCCCTTGGTTGGCTAAACGTGGCGACAAATATTATCTTGCTTATGCCTCATTCTGTCCGGAAGCGACTGACTGGGCTTGGGCAGACAGTCCGCTTGGACCCTGGAAATATGGAGGTCAGTTGATGCGTGCTTTCGAACATGGTGGTATGGGTAATCACACCGGTATGTGTGAGTATAAGGGACAATGGTACTTCTTTTATATGGACGAAGGTCTCCCAACGTCTCACAGCAAACGTCGCACCACAAGTGTTATACCATTCCAATTCAATGAGGATGGCTCGCTCCCATATATGCATCATGATAAGAGGGGAGTGCTTAAAAGTGTCAATCCCCTTAACCC
>CAMWQF010000287.1 GCA_947176285.1 uncultured Porphyromonadaceae bacterium | reverse complement strand
TCCAGCAGGCTGTGGGCATCAATGCTGTGCTTTACTACGCTCCACGTATCTTCGAGTCTATGAATATGGGTAATCCTATGGTGCAGACCGTGATCATGGGTATCGTAAACATTGCATTTACTCTTGTGGCTGTATTTACAGTTGAGAAACTTGGCCGAAAGCCGCTTCTAATCTGGGGCTCACTTGGCATGGCGATTGGCGCGCTAGGAGTTGCGCTTTCCAACCTTGTTGAGCTTCCGGCTCTCTTCCCGGTAGTAAGCATCATGATTTATTCAGCTTCCTTCATGTTCTCTTGGGGTCCTATCTGCTGGGTGCTTATCTCAGAGATTTTCCCCAATACCATTCGTTCGCAAGCAGTGGCAATTGCAGTTGCATTCCAGTGGATATTCAACTTCATTGTCAGCAGTACATTCGTGCCGATGTACAACATGAGCATGGGTGATATGGGGCAACGCTTCGGACATTTCTTCGCATACGCACTTTATGGCGTCATCTGCGTCATTGCGGCATGGTTTGTGGCTAAGCTTGTGCCGGAGACCAAGGGCAAGACCCTCGAGGATATGACAGCACTCTGGAAGAAGAGGAAATAACCGAACAAAAAAATAATTAGATAATAAATGTGCCTTCTGACTTGAAACAGAAGGCACATTTATTATCTAGATTCGATTTTAGATATTTATTGATAGGGCTACTATTGACATCGGGGGGAGTGTCACTGTGAGTCCTTCTTTAGTAATCTTATATCCTTTGAAGGGAACCACTTTCACTTTGTCGGGATTGTCAAAGTCGTTGTAGTCATTGGGAGTTGCTGAAGTAAGGATCTCTCCTGTCACTGCATTTTTGCCAATTTTTTCTAATGGGATTGTCACTTCTGCTTTTTCCTTGAGGTCGATGTTGGTAAGTGTGACATTGAGTTTTCCATCTTTTTGGGAGGCTGTGGCATTCACAGTGGGAACCTTGCGACTTCCCTGAATTTTATTTCCACCGGGCAATTCACGGACAGTTGTTTCCACTTCGAGAGGAACAAATGTGGCATTCTGATGAGGATTGTACATCTTGAATACATGATAAGTAGGAGTCAACACCATCTTATCACCTTTTGTCAGCACCATAGACTGAAGCACATTGGCGATTTGAGCAATATTTGCCATCTTTACGCGGTCGGTATGGCGGTTGAATACGTTGAGACTGAGGGCTGCCACCATTGCATCACGCATTGTATTCTGCTGATAGAGGTGCCCCGGAACTGTTCCAGGCTCTTCATCCCACCAAGTGCCCCATTCATCTACGAGCAGAGCAACGTTTTTCTTCGGATCATAGACATTCATGATTGAATCATGCTTCATGATAACGGGTTCGATCTCAAGGCATTTTCCAAGAGTCCAGTAATAGTCGTCGTTATCAAAATTGGTTGCTGAGCCTTTGCTACCATTCCAACCTTTTACAGTGTAATAATGCAATGAAAGACCTTTCATATGGTTCTTAGCCTTCTTCATCAGCACATCGGTCCATTTATAGTCATAGTCGCTGGCACCGGATGCAATCTTATAAAGTTTGTTTCCGCTTATGTCCCGGCAATATGTCTGATAACGGCGATATTCAGAAGCATAGTCTTCAGGAGTGAAATTTCCACCGCACCCCCAACTTTCATTTCCTACACCAAGATATTTCAGTTTCCATGGTTTTTCGCGACCGTTTGCCTTGCGTTTTTCAGCCATCGGACCGTTTTCCGCCGTTATGTATTCTACCCATTTTGCCAATTCCTCTACAGTACCGCTTCCAACATTTCCACTGAGATATGGTTCACATTCAAGCAATTCGCAGAGATTGAAAAATTCATGTGTTCCAAAGGAGTTATCTTCTACAGTTCCTCCCCAGTTGTTGTTGATCATGACAGGGCGATCTTTTTTAGGACCAATCCCGTCTACCCAATGATATTCGTCGGCAAAGCATCCACCGGGCCAACGCATCACGGGAACTTTCAAATCCTTGAGAGCCTGAAGCACATCGTTTCTATAACCATTTGTATTAGGGATTGGGGAATCTTCACCTACCCATAAGCCACCATAAATACAAGTGCCAAGGTGCTCGGCAAACTGGCCGTAGATCTCAGCAGGGATTGTCAGATCGGGGTTAATTTTGTCAAGATTGAGTTTGACTGTGGCTTTCTGATCGGCATGAGCCGGGGAAGCCACCAATGCGATTGCAGCTCCGGCAACAAGGGATGCAAATAATTTCATATCATTTTAAAGTTAGATTGTTTATTCATGAATTGTGGATTCAAATAACAAAGTTAATAAAAAAAATGCTTATATCGGATTTTTTAATTAAGTAATCTTACCAAAATTAAAAAATTGTTTCAGTATACAACTATTTTTATAGCAATTGAGACATCAAACTAATCCTCTCGACCTGTTATTTATAAAATAAAGTGGTCTTGGACGTATACGAAAAGCTAATCAATTTTTATTCTCTCATTTTAAGACTATGCAACCCAAAAAGGTTGCATCTGACGAATGCAACCCAAAAAGGTTGCATCTGATAAATGCAACCAAAAAAGGTTGCATCAGCGCAATGCAACCAAAAAAGGTTGCATATTTAAGGTTTTCTTATTATCTTTGCAGTCGAATTAAGAAATTATGAAAACGATAGCCATCATTACCGGAGATATAGTAGATTCTACCAAACTAAATTTGGCAGAAAGAGACATTATGATCCGTGCTCTGCAAGCCATTCCCGAAATACTCTCACCTTTTGATAGAGTTTCTATGGAAATCTTCCGCGGAGATTCTTTTCAAATACAAATTCATAGAGCTGCAATAGCTGCAAAAGCAGCCATTACCATTCGATCATGGCTTCGAAGTCAGATCGAGCTCTCCGGAAAAGATCCTTTAGATGCTCGTTTAGCAATTGGAATCGGAGGAAAAGATTACGAATCAGAGTCACTTTCTACGAGTGATGGAGAAGCATTCCGATTATCCGGAAGATTGCTTGACAAAATGCAGAAGGCTCGTTTGGCTGTAGCCACCCCCTGGCCATCGGTAAATGAAGAATTAGGATTATCGACAGCTTTTGTGGATGACATCATATCTTCTTGGAGTCAAAATCAAAGCAAGATTATGCTTCTGCGACTCCAAACCGACAAAAGCCATCTTGAGATGTCACAGATTCTCGAAATCTCCCGACAGATGGTAGACAAATCCCTAAAGTCTTCAAAAGAAGATCTTATCGAATCCTACATAGAACGATTTGAAAAAATTATAACCGAACATACCATAGAATCATGATAATATTACTAATAAAACTTATTGCTGCTCATTTGATTGGAGATTTCATTCTCCAAACAGATAATCTATGCAACAAGAGATATCATAAAAAAATTTTAAAAAGAATATCTGCAAATTGCATCCACAGTTTTATCCAAGCAGCGCTTTCATATTGCCTGATAGGAGCATGGAATCTATGGTGGATACCTCTAATAATATTCATATCTCATTTCATCATCGATTTTATTAAGACTCAATTTGGGAAAAAAGACCTACCTTATTTTATTGGAGATCAAATAGCACATTATTGTGTGATTTTCTTAATTTGGTATTACCTCCAATCCAACCAACCTGAATCTTTAACAATATCAAAGATATCTCTTTCCGGATGGGTAATTTTCACATCATTTTTGGCTATTCTGAAACCATCTTCAATCCTTATAAAATTATTTATGGAATACCATACATGGATTCCAAACATACCATCGTTACAAGGTCTGCCAAATGCGGGCAAATGGATTGGATATCTCGAAAGAATATTAATACTAATCTTTATATTTACTCATAATATCGAAGGAATTGGGTTCCTATTAGCAGCTAAATCAATTTTTAGGTTTGGAGAACTGAATCAATCAAAGGATATTAAAGTTACGGAATATGTATTGATTGGCACTTTTCTAAGTTTTACAATTGCCATTATGACCGGATATATAGCAGAATGGGTAATGTCGCTAGGAAAAGAAATATTACACTAAAAAATATAACAAACGATGTTAAAAAGAATTTTAATCGCATTATTAGCAACTACTGCTCTGCAAGTGATGGCTGATGAGAAGGGGGCTATCACTCCGGAGATGCTCAAT
>CAMWQF010000286.1 GCA_947176285.1 uncultured Porphyromonadaceae bacterium | reverse complement strand
AAAGACAAGTTGGGTATACGCAATCAGGGACAGCGTTCATTTGACGATTACTATGTGCCTACACCCTCTTCATATATTGTCTATGAGGTCACAAGAGGAGATGAGCAACCACCTTTCTGTGTGATTCTTTTTCGCCGTCATAATAAGGCAGCCTTCCGATTCGTAGATGCAGCGTATGACAGAAGCTGGATAATTGATGATCTTGGTGTGGTAGCTTCAGATCCACTGACAGTCAGACAGCGGATACAAAGCAAAGGTATTGATCTCAGTACCATAATAGAGCGCTATAATCAGTATCTTGATATCCTTTACGGCAACCGTAGCGCAAGGATATCGAAAGACTTGCTAAAGTATTATCTACTAAAAAGCCCACAATATCAAAACATTCCACGTATCATCCAAAATGTGTTTCTAAATGAACGCGTTGATGCCGGATTTATTAAAGAAACGATCATCAGCAGCATTTCCGACGATGAAGTTGAGACAGCCGTCGACCTCAATTTCTTCCGCAGCAAACTTGTGAATTTCAGTGATGAACTCAAGGACATATCTCTATGGACACAAAAAAACAAACAAGGGATTGTGGAAACTCGGCGCGATGCTGATAAAATCATTGAGATCGCCCATAAGATTTCTGCCGGAGAATTCTCGATGCGAGAACAATGCGGCATGCTCATCTACTCAAGAAATAGAGCAGAAAGGAATCTCCCTATCCTGACAAGTAAGATTGAGAAAAGGAAAGCTAATATAGATAAACTTACAGCTAACATAAAATCAATCGAGTCTAATTTCACAGAGGCGCACGAAAAACTTAGCAATGAAATTGCAGTACTTGACAGTAAACTCAAAGATGCCGCCAGACTAAAGAAAGAGTATCAGAAAATCGGCATTTCCGAAATGATTGTACGTGTGGAGTCATTGCCGTCGTTGCGTCTCACATTGCAACAGAAACAAGGATTGCTCGCACAGCTGAATGCAGAGTATCTATCCATAACTCAGAAGTACGCGTCTCTCCGAGAACGACTGGATCTCGACTTTCGACAATTCCGGCAGAAAAGGACTGATGAGATCAACAAGGCAAAACAGGAAGTGATCGACAGGAAACTTGCACGACTTGAACAGCGGAACAATCTCGAAAATGAAGTTAAGGAGAAATTCCAGACACAAAGAAATGAGATTGTCTTGAAGTTGGCAGAATGCCGTGAACGTAGGCATGAACTGGAATTGTTGCGTCTTGAAGCTTCAAAATCATCCCCTCTAAAAGATGAGCTGGAGGCATGCAGAAGAAATTTGTCTAAATTAGAAAAAGAGGAGAACTCACTTAAAGAAGAGAAACTGCGGAAAGAGAGTACTCTGGATTCAATGAGAATCCAGTTGGAGGTGGAATGCCAGCGGCTTGAAAATGAGTATGCCACACAAATTATATCTCTTGAAAACCAGATCACTAATTTGACAGAGAATTTGAATTCAGAAAGGGCATTGCTTGAGAAGTCGCAAGGTTCTTTCTGTGAATGGCTCGATCGTAATGTAGAAGATTGGGCATCGTCAATTGGTAAGATTGTAGATGAGAAAGATGTGCTCTACAGTCAAAATCTCAATCCTGAGCTTGCTCCCGGGAATACATCAGATACATTGTTTGGAGTTAGGATTGATCTTGATGAAATAAAAAAAGAGGTGCGGACTCCGGCAATGATCAATGAGGATGTCAAAGTTATTGAGACTAAGATAAACTCTTTGGCCAATGAAATCAACCGACTTAGGGATGAAAAGGAAAACCGTATTTCCGAAAATGGAAAGAAAAGATTCTCTGCAACTAAATCATTGCAAGCTGACATTGATGCAATAACACAAAAGATACAGGTATGTAGACAGCAATTCCGGAAGGAAAACCTGCGCCTGTCTGATACAGAAAATGATGAAAAGGCGAGATTGAATGAGATCGATGCCGCGTTCAAGGATAAAATACAGAAAATGGCTCTGGAAATTGACTCCAATGCAGAAGCTCTCAAGAAAATCGATGACCGTAGCAAACGGGAGTTAAATGCTATCTCAAAGGCGGCAAAAGATGAAGATAAAAAGGATAAAAACCTTCTTGATATACAGGTGAAATCTGTCGAAGATGACATCATGCAATTCAAGAATGAAACCGACTCTAAAATCAGACAGCTTGATAAAGAAGAACGGGCAGCCCTCTCGAATGCCGGTGCCGATACCGGTATGATTGAACAGATAAACAATGAAATAACTAAAACTGAGAGTCGAATACATACTATTGAAAAAGAACAGAATAAAGTAGCCATCTATAGAAATGACTGCGAGACACTGCTCGACCATGTACCGCAATATCAGACCGATAAAAAGAAACTGGAGGACAAAGATGCATCGCTAAGACAGAATTATGACAGACGAAAACAGACACACGAGTCGAACTGTAAGGCCGAAATGACCGCTTTGTCTGAACTGCAGGCTGCCTTGGAGAAAGCAACAGAATCTATAAGGATAACTGATGACTTCATGGCCTCTGATTCATGTCCACCGGAATTGAAAGAAAGCCAACAGATTAATACAGATCTTGATTGTATTACTATTGTGGAGTCGATAAAAGAATTGACAGGAAAAATATACCGTCTTACTGACTCTCTCAAGACTTCGGTTAATGATTTCAAACGCCAGTTTTCTCAATGTAATACATTCAAATTCCCTACAGAACTTGAAACAACAGCACATTACCGGAATTATGCCGATAAACTTGAAGAGTTTGTGGCAAATGACATGATCAAGGAGTTCCAGCAGGTGACCAGCAATATATATAGGGATATATTGTCGCGTGCAGCTGCGGATTTCAATGTTCTTCTTGGTCGGGAGTCGGAGATACAACGGATTGTCAAGGATATTAACTACGACTTCTCCCGTAAGACATTCGCCGGGGTTATCCGAAGTATTGAACTTCGTCTGGAACGCAGCACTATGCCTATTATAATGCAGCTACAGAATATTACAGAATTCTGGAATACCCATCAATATGATATTGGGGAACTTAATCTTTTCTCGGGCGAAGAACATGAGGATGTATCTCGCGATTCGATAAAATATCTCAAGTCATTGACAGAGGCTCTGACCCACGCTCCAGAACTCAGTAAGCTACCTCTTGAACAAACTTTCACTCTCAAATTCAAGATAGAAGAGAATGACAATTCAACCGGTTGGACAGAAAACATCAAGGCTGTGGGCTCGGAAGGCACTGACACACTGGTGAAGGCTATTATGAATATCCTCTTGATAAGCGTTTTCAAAAAACGTGCGGGCCAAGCAGGAGACTTTCGTCTGCATTGCATGATGGATGAGATAGGACGGTTGGCCGATGAAAACATTCAAGGGATTTTAAATTTCGCCAATGAACGTGATATTTATATTGTAAACTCATCGCCAAAATCACATAGGCCCCTATCCTATCGCCGTCTCTATCTTCTTTCAAAAGACAAGGAAGCAAACACCATAGTACAACCAATTCTTTCAACTCGCGAGGCTGAACTTTTATGAAACTGACATTACGACTGATCGAAAATCTAAAACGACTATCGCGTGGAGAAACCATCCCATATTCTACGCTGCCGAAGTCGTTGGTTGAGCCATTTGTTGAGGAAGGAATCCTTTCAGTAGTATACCATAAGACCAAAAGATGCTTGAGAGCACCCAATTCAACTGCACTGGCCGGAGCTTTGCCTAAATACAATGAGGCTCTAAAAGATTTAGAGGCAGCTGTAAGGCTACTGACCGAGGACAATTCACGCTCTGCACAAGCCGCTATATCGGGAAATTCCAAAACAAGCAGTAAAAGAGCAATGCCAGGATTCCTTGTAAACAGTTACAACCGCATAGACTGTATGATATGCGGACAACCGTTTACAATGGAACCATCGGAAGGAAGTGCCGTATACATAGTAAACTGGCAAACTTTTGTGCCGCCTGTTTCGACACTGATTATCGGGATAGAAAATACTGAGAATTTTCTTAGGATACGCGAACAGCGGAATTTTTTCGATGATTTTCTGCAACAAGAAGAATCTGAAATACTTTTCGTATCAAGATATGCATTTTCCTCCGATCTGATGGATTGGTTAGCTTCTATTCCCAA
>CAMWQF010000285.1 GCA_947176285.1 uncultured Porphyromonadaceae bacterium | reverse complement strand
TTGGAGTATGATTCGCCTTCTTCGCCGATGGCGGTTGCGTTATTTATGGCTGTTGTCAGTTTATTATCAGCCAAGAGGGTAGCAACCCAGTTTTCTTTTGAAAGATATGATTGTTGCTTACTGAAAGTGGGCAAATAACGATGTAGGGCGGCTATTACATCATCAGACGTTGCGAAGTAGCGGTTTGTGTTGAGGTAATGGAGTAAAAACCAGAACTCGATAGATGGCATACTTTCGCAGATGATTACTGAGGGGTTATTGGCATAACGCTGGCGCATCGCATCAAATTTGGCTTTGTCTGCTTGGTGTATGCGCGTTACGTCCACATCAAATACACATACGGCAATACCGTCATCAGCAAGCACTCGCTCGACCTGACGCTGAATATCATCAATATTCTGCTCGGCAAAGTTTCGTGGCTTGCAGACATAGTTGTAACCATTTAGACGTTTCAAATGCGTGAAATAGAAACGCTCGGTTGCGCCCTCGCCTATGATTGTAATCGCGGGATTTTTGAGCTTACGCTCCTTGATTCTTCTTGCCATAATTACAATACGTTGGGAAGTGCGCCGAAACGACCGTTCATATATGCGCGGTGGATAGATGATAGTTTATTTAAGCCCTTGAAATCAACGAGAGAGAACAACTGAGAGTTGCCGTCCTTGCCTTTCTCAGTAAACCAAACAGAATCCTTTCCGAAAATGTCATCAATATCTTTCAGGATAGGGTCATAGTGGGTAGATACAAGCAACTGCGACTGATTGTCGGGAGTATTGACAAACTTTGATAGAATATACTCCATAAGGTTGGGGTGCATCGAAGCCTCAATCTCATCAATACATAGGAATGCCTGACGGTTCAGTTGCTCAAATATCATAGATTCCAGTTCGACCATTCGCTTGGTGCCTGTACTCTGGCAAGCCTCCGGGAGAACATAATTCTGCGTTCCGTCTGCGTTCTCAACCTTATGTCCAAATAGAGCCGCCATCTTCTGGATTTTAATGTCAGAAATATTGAAGTCCGCTTCCTTTGCGAATTGCAGAAGGTACTCACGGAAATCTTCGCTGTCAGCAATATGCTTCTTCGCATCATTTGAAAGCGTCGAGAGTGAACCACTTTGCAATGGCAGAATACGGTTATCAATCCATCGGCGCATATTGTCAAGATAGGCAACCGAGACATTTACTTTCTTCAATGTAGCTAACAGCGACATATTGCGGAGACAATTCATCGTCATGACGTCCACTTCTGCCTGCGAAAGTTTGACAACAGCCGGATTGAAATTCAATTTGGATACACCTTCGACATCCTCACGGCAGAACACTTTTGTCGGGCGATTGGAGAGATATACAAATAGCGACTCGTGGCAAACCTTTTCAGGATTTACCTTGAGCTTATACCAATAGCGGAGGCCATCGGCATAGAATTTCAATTCAAATTCTGTGTCGAAAGAAAGAGCATCTTCCCTTAACAGAAATGGCTGTACGTCCGTACCGTCATCATTTGTAGAAGGAAGTGTATTCCAGAAACGACGCAGGAACTCAACGGCATCAAGTAGATTTGACTTACCGCTTGCATTTGCGCCCAATACGACGGCAAAGCGCAACAGTTTAACTCCGTCTGGCATAACGACCACGCTATTATAGCGGTCATCTTCCGACGGCTCAAAACTCAGTTCCACTTCATCACGAAACGACTTGAAATTTCGTATTTTCAACTCTTGTATCATCTCCGCAACATTTTAATTGTGCAAATATAACTGTTTTTTGCCAAACAACAAAATTAGAACTTAGATTCCTTTAATTTTAATACCCAAATTAACCAACTTTACACTATTATTGAAATTAAGTTCTCCAAACAAACATACTTGACAACAGAAATCATCCACCTCTACCCGGCATCTTGATACTCCTATAATAAGATATCTATGGATAGGGACACATTGCGTTGATAACCTATTACACCAAACAACTATCGGAAACATCGAAAACTCACTATATTTGGCTAATTCAGATTTTTTTGTTAATTTTGCCAAATAATCCAAAAATGCGCTTAAAATAGCATTATCCGGCTGGAAAAATTTGGCACGGTTATTGTTATATGAGAAGTGACAAACGTAAAATATAGAAATAAACAGATAAATAAAAATGAACGTAACGTTTGAAAAAATCGACGATGTCAATGGTATCGTAACTGTTGAACTCGCTGCAGCTGACTACGCTGACAACGTAAAGAAAGCTCTTAAGAATATCGCTAAAAACCGTCCGGAACCAGGTTTCCGCCCAGGCAAGACTCCAACAGCACTCATCCAAAAGAAATATGGAGAGGCTGTGAAATACGATGAAGTAAACAAGGCTACCTCTGAAGCTCTTTATAATTATATTAAGGAAAACAATCTCCGCGTTCTCGGCAATCCGGTTCCTGAAGCTGATGAAAAATTCGACATCAAGAATGATGATTTCACTTTCAAGTTCCGTGTAGGTCTCGCTCCTGAACTCGAATCTCCTGTCAGCAAGGACATGACAGTGCCTTACTACAATATCGAAGTGACTGACGAAATGGTCACTACTCAAGACCAGAACCTCCGTCGCCGCTTTGGCAAGCAGGAATCCGGCGACACTGTAGAAAGCAATGCAGTGGTGAAAGGCACCATTACTGAACTTAATGAAGACGGAACTGTAAAGGAAGGCGGTATCGTTGTAGAAGATGGCATCGTTGGTCCTGAGCACTTCAAGAGCGATGAGCAGAAGGCTATTTTCGTTGGCAAGAAGGTTGGCGACAAGTTTACTTTCAACCCCGCTGCCACCTGCGACGGCAATCCTGTTGAACTAAGCTCTATGCTCCACATCGACAAAGATGATGTAGAAAACCACAAGGGTGACTTCCAATTTGAAGTTAAGGATTCCATCGTGCTTCGTCCTGCAGAACTTGGCCAGGAATACTACGACCAGCTCTTCGGCAAAGACAATGTCAAGGATGAAGAGGAATACAAGAAGAGCGTAAAGGAGATGATCGAGGCTCAGCTCCACAACGACAGCGACTATCGCTTCACTATTGACGCAAAGGATGCAATCCTCAAAGCCATTGGCGATGTCAACCTGCCCGACGCAGTCCTCAAAGACTATCTCAAGCAGGCAAACGAGACTCTTAATGATGAGAACATCGACGCAGAATATGCAAGCGCACGTCCTCAGCTCGTTTGGCAACTCGTGAGCGACAAGATTGCTCAGGCTCTTGATGTAAAACTTGAGCAGGAAGATGTAATCGAACTTGCCAAGGCTATTGCTCGCAATCAGTTTGCTCAGTATGGCATGCCAAATGTGCCGGAAGACATCCTCGAAAAATATGCTCAGGAGATTGTCAATGGCAAGCAGGGCGATCAAGTGCGTCAGCAAGCTCTTGAAAGCAAACTTTTTGCTGCTATCAAAGATGCTGTCACTCTTGATGAAAAGACAGTCAGCGTAGAGGATTTCAACAAACTCTTCGCTCCCGCAGAAGCCTAATCATTAAAGAACAGATATTATTAGGCGGCGATGCGGGTCACTGCATCGCCGCTTTGAAATTCATAAATTCTTCATTATATATCTTGATTCAACACGATTTATCATGATAAATCATGATGCATCAAGATAAACAATAGAAAGAAAAACCATTTGACAAAGATTATGAATGATTTTGAAAAATATGCCGTAAAACATCTCGGCATCAACAGCAATATGCTCGATGGCTACCAGAAAGCCATCAATCGCCAGGCAGGTGCAGTAACAGTGCCTCACGCCGACTATATGAACCCCTATATCCTTGAGGAGCGTCAACTCAACGTGACGCAGATGGACGTGTTCTCACGCTTGATGATGGACCGCATCATTTTCCTTGGCACACAAGTGACCGATCAGAGCGCCAACATCATCCAGGCTCAGCTCCTCTATCTTGATTCTGTAGATCCTGACAAGGACATTTCTCTCTACATCAACTCCCCAGGCGGATCTGTATATGCAGGTCTTGGAATTTACGACACCATGCAGTATGTCAACAGTGATGTCTCCACCATTTGCACCGGCATGGCTGCTTCTATGGCTGCAGTGCTTCTCGTGGCAGGTGAAAAAGGGAAGCGTTTTGCTCTCCCCCACAGCCGCGTGATGATCCATCAGCCGATGGGTGGCATCC